>CAYSKE010000100.1:0-7845 GCA_964431465.1 uncultured Muribaculaceae bacterium
GTGGGGTGTGCCCTTAAAGTTTTTGGGGGAGTGCGGGATCAGAATTCGAACTGCTCGATGCGCATTTCGCCAAGCTCCTGCAGGCGGGGGACGAGTGTGGTGAAGTGGGGAGCGTTCATGTGTGCCTCCAGTGAGGGAGCGTCCTGCCATGTCTCGATGATCATGTACTCGCCGGGACGTGTTGTCGAAGCAAGCATGTCGTAACCGATGCAACCCTTGTCGTTGAGGGATGCGGCAACCAGTTCCTTGCCAGCCTTCTCGGCAGCCTCTTTGTTGGCCTCGTCGGCCAGTGTGAAGAATACGTTAAGTCGGAGCATAATTTGTTGGGTTTGTCAAAAGTGTTGTGTTAATACACAAAACTACGTAAAAATTATTAATTTTGACATCTAATTCGTCCAATTTTGTTTTCACCTTTAATGTTTTTCAGGCTATAAGATGTTGCCTCTAACTGTTTTGCTAAATGCTGCCGCGGGTGCTCCGGTAGAAATGGATATCAACGGCCTTATTTCGGATCTGGCTTTTATCCTTCTGCTCGGTGCGGTTGTGACTCTCTTGTTCAAGTGGATCAAACAGCCGGTTGTGCTCGGATATATCGTTGCGGGCTTTCTGGCAAGTCCTAATTTCAAGGCTCTCCCGTCGGTGACGACAGAGGCCAATATCGAGTTCTGGGCTCAGATCGGTATTGTGGTTCTGCTGTTTTCGCTCGGTGTGGAGTTCAGTTTCAAGAAGCTGATGAATGTGGGCGGAAGTGCCATATCGACAGTGCTGATTATCATTACGGGCATGATGATGAGCGGCGTGATCGTGGGGCATTGTCTCGGCATGAGCTTCATCAACTGCCTGTTTCTGGGCGGCATGCTGTCAATGTCGTCGACCACTATCATTATCAAGGCTTTCACCGACATGGGACTGAGGCAGAAGCGGTTTGCCGGCATTGTGTTTGGCGTGCTTATCGTGGAGGATCTTTTCGCGGTGTTGCTCATGGTGATTTTGTCGTCGATCGCTCTCAACAACAGCGTGGAGGGTGGCGAGCTTATCATGAGCGTGAGCAAGCTCGTGTTTTTCCTCGTGATATGGTTTGTGGTGGGAGTGTACGTGCTTCCGTCGGCTCTCAACAGGGTCAACCGCTTTCTTAATCCCGAGACACTTCTTGTGGTGTCGATGGGACTTTGTCTGGGCATGGCTGTGTTCTCGGTGCAGTGCGGTTTCTCGCTTGCACTCGGGGCTTTTGTGATGGGTTCGATACTGGCGGGAACGAGTTATGCAGAGCGCATCGAGAAGGTGACGGCTCCGGTGAAGGATCTTTTTGGCGCGGTGTTCTTCATCTCGGTGGGAATGATGGTGCAGCCGACGGTGATCGTCGAATACTGGGGCTCGATACTGCTGCTCTCGGGTGTAGTGATCGTGGGGATGATCCTGTTCGGATCACTCGGATTGCTCCTGACGGGTCAGACGCTAAAGGTGGCTATCGAGGCCGGTTTCTCGCTGACGCAGATTGGTGAGTTCGCGTTTATCATCGCTTCGCTCGGCATGAGTCTGGGAGTGCTTGACGCCACTATCTACCCGATAGTCGTGGCTGTGTCGGTGATCACAACCTTCACCACTCCCTATTTCATAAAGATGGCCAATCCGTTCTACAGGTTTGTGGAGAAAATCTTGCCTCACCGCCTGCATTTCCTTATAGAGCGATACAGTGCCGATGCAAAGGAGGGTGCAGCGTCGGCGCGCCATGTGTGGACCAATCTGCTGCGCCGCTATCTGTGGCGTTTCATGCTTTACTCGATAATCCTGATCGCTATAATCGCTGTGAGCGTGGCCTACTTCGTGCCGTGGCTGACCGATCTTTTCGGTAGCTGGGGCAAGCTGGTGGGAGTGGTTCTGACGCTGCTGCTTATGTCGCCCTTCCTGCTCGCGCTGTCGAGTCCGGTCAGCAAGAAGGTGGAGGTGAAGATGCTTGAGAGATATCACAGCCAGTACAGAGTGCCGATGGTGGTGATGACGGTTTTCCGCGCGGTTGTGGCTCTGATACTTGTAATCTACTACATAGGTACCTGCTATGGATATCTGCTTGGTGTGATTGCGGGTATTGCCATGATGGTGCTGCTGTTTGCGGTGTTCCGCAATCAGGTGCGCAAGAGCCTCCAGACGATCGAGTCGAAGTTTATGAGCAATCTCAACGAACGCGAGTTGCGCAGGACGGGTAAGAATTACAATCTGGTGAGTGATCTGCATCAGGCTGTGGTGCATGTGGGGTCGGGAAGCCCTTATCTGGGCATGCGGCTGATGGACACCGATCTACACTCAAAATACGGTGTGAACATCCTTAACATACAGCGTGGCGGCGAATTTATCCCTGTTCCGTCGGGCGACACACGCATCTTCCCCGGTGACGTGGTGGGGGTGGTCGGCACCGACTCGCAGATCGAAAGCATCTTGCCGCTGCTTGAATGTGACCGCACCGACACGCCGGTGGATATGTCGGCGTCGTCGGATTTTGATGTGGCCGCCCTGAAACTGACTGAAACTTCTCCCATAATCGGACACACGGTAGCGCAGATCGATGTGCGACGGAAATACATGTCGTTTATCCTCGCCATACAGCGCGGTGACGAGTATATAACCGACGTGGTGAGCGTCCCGTTTTGTGCGGGCGATGTGATATGGGTTGCCGGAAATAAGAAATACTATAATAAACTTGTGAAGTCATGAGCAGGAAAAAGCCTCTCCCGCTTCTTGAAGATATTGAAATCACCGGAGTCGCTGCCGAGGGTAACTCGATAGCACGCGTCGACGGACGGGTAGTGTTTATCCCTTACGGCGCGCCGGGCGATGTGGCCGATGTGCAGCTGACGCGTAAGAAAAACTCCTACGCCGAAGGGCGCATAACGGAGATAAAGAAACCGTCGGAACTGCGTGTGGAACCGAAGTGCAGTCATTTCGGTGTGTGCGGCGGGTGCAAGTGGGAGCATCTGCCCTACGACTATCAGTTGCAATTCAAGCAGCAGCAGGTGGAAGATGCGCTCAAGCGCATAGCCAAGGTGGAGCTGCCGGAGATTTCGCCCATCATCGGGTCGGAACGCATCTGGGAGTACCGCAACAAGATGGAGTACACTTTCTCCAACAAGAAGTGGCTGACTTTTGACCAGATGCGAAGCGGAGAGGAGTTTACCGACCGTGATGCCGCAGGATTCCATATCCCCGGCTCGTTTGACAAGGTGCTCGACATCGAGTGCTGTCTTCTTCAGGACGACCTTGGCAACCGCATCAGGCGGTTCATCAGGGACTTGGGCAAGAAAAACGGTTGGGAATTCTATGACCTGAAACAGCAGCACGGTTTCCTGCGCACACTCATGATGCGCATACTCGACACAGGTCAGGTAATGGTGGTTATGTCGGTTGGCGAGGATGATCCCGAGAAGATAAAGACTCTGATGGATGCGCTTGCCGCCGAGTTCCCTGAAATAACGTCGCTCAACTACGTCGTGAATCTCAAGGCCAACGACACGATAACAGATCAGGAAATAATCTGCTGCGAGGGGTCAAGCCCTTATGTGGAGGAGGAGATGGAAGGATTGCGGTTCCGCATCGGACCTAAGTCGTTTTATCAGACAAATTCACGGCAGGCTTACCGACTCTACAGCGCGGTGCGCGATCTTGCCCGTCTCGACGGAAGCCAGCTCGTCTATGACCTCTACACAGGCACGGGCACGATAGCTAATTTTGTGGCACGTCAGGCAAAGAAGGTCGTCGGGATCGAGTATGTGCCGGAAGCGATTGAGGATGCCAAGCTGAACTCTGAGGTGAACGGAATAGACAACACGCTGTTTTATGCGGGCGACATGAAAGATGTGCTTAACGCCGATTTCATTGCCGAGCATGGCGTGCCTGACGTGATGATTGTGGATCCGCCACGCGCCGGGATGCACGCCGATGTGGTGGCGACTATCCTCGCAGCGGCTCCGCGTCGCATCGTCTATGTGAGCTGCAATCCCGCCACACAAGCACGCGACATAGCTATGCTTGACACGGCTTATCGCGTGACGGCAGTGCAACCGGTGGATATGTTCCCGCACACGCACCATGTGGAGAATATAGCGGTGCTCGAGCTGCGCGATTGATCCATAAACATTTCAACGAAACAAGTGCCGGCGGTGACCCCATGATCGGGTCGCCGCTGCTTTTTGGTGTGTCCGGATAAGAAACGTTAAATCGGCAGGCGGATGCGAACTATGAGTGCTCCCGGGGCGTTTTGCTTTTGAAAACGGGCAAAAAACACACACAACGATGCCCGATGAGATTGACCTCTGATTAACCTTTGAAACACTATATATTATTAAAACAATGAAATACACTCAACCCGAACTCCCTTACAAGCGTGAGGCTCTTGAACCAGTGATCAGCCGTGAAACAATCGACTACCACTACGGCAAGCATGAAAAGGCCTACATAGACAATCTCAACAACCTCATCGAAGGTACAGAGTGGGCTGACATGACTCTGGAGGAAATCATAAGCAAGGCTAACGGGCCTTTGTTTAACAACGCCTCGCAGGCATGGAATCATATACTTTACTTCTTCTCGTTCTCGCCCGACGGCGGAGGTGAACCCGATGGAGAACTTGGTGAAGCTATAAAAAATCAATTCGGCAGCTTCGAGGAATTCAAGAAGCAGTTTGAGGATGCCGGTGCAAAACTGTTCGGCTCTGGCTGGGTATGGCTTTCACGCGATGACCATGGCAATCTCTTCATCTCGCAGGGAAGCAACGCCGAGAATCCTCTGACCAAGGGGCTGACTCCTATTCTCACTTTTGATGTGTGGGAACATGCCTATTATCTCGATTATCAGAACCGTCGTGTCGATTACCTGAAGAAGCTCTGGGATATCGTCGACTGGGACATGGTGGCCTCGCGCTACTGAATCATGAAAGGAACTTAAAAAAATATATCAGACAACTTGTCATCAGATTAAGAAATTAGTGAAGTTGTAAGCATTAATTGTAAGCATAATGTGATGAATGGAGAGAGGGGCACTCGTGAGAGCCCCCCTTTTTCTTTATGTGCCTATGGCTCATCGCTACCGATGGTGTCGATCTGGTAGACGGCGGGGGAGAGAACGGCGGTCTGTGCGTCGCGGAACCGGGTGTCATCTATTGATTTGAGGTAAAGATCAAGGGGAATGTGCCGGAGCATAAGCACGTCGAGGTCGCTATCTGAAATAATTACCGGACGCACACGTGATGGTAGCACTCCGGGGGCAGCGGAAAGGACGGAGATGTAGCGCTCAGCTTCGCGCAAAGAAGCAAAGCCGTGGACGGCAAGGGCTGAGTAGGGGGGGAGATTCATGGGGCGCAGGTCGAAGTCGCGCACGGCAAATGTAGCGAAGTTGTGGCGCGCAATATCGTAGAGCAGAGCATTGGCATTCACGGCATCGGGAGAGTAAACAAGCATGACCACTTGCGCTGAATCGGGATTCATGGTGAAGAGAGAAACCACAGCCGAGTCAGGTTGCAACGGGGCGTCCTCTATTCTATTTGTCTCTTTATCAGATGTGCTGACCGCTCCCAGCTGCATATTGCCTTTGCCGGAAACCGGCGAGCGCCCCGAATCGAGATTGTTGACAATGCCTGTTGCCAATGAAGAGAGGTCGGAGGCTGAATATTTCTCAGTTATTTCTTTCATCCCTTGGGCAAAGCGGGCAGTATCGCCGTCGGCAGCATAGGCGAGTGCGTCGAGCAACAGAAGATGGGGGCGCACGTCATCATCCTCTCTTTCAGTTGCATCAGTGCCGTAGTCGGCCACAATGTTGTGAAGCGTCGTGTTGTCGTTGGCGATGTATGCGTCGTAGGCGCGTGAGAATACGTTTTTCCGTGAGAGCAGGTGCTCCCTTTTATGTTGCAGATAATCAGGGTCGGCCATGGCATTGGCCAGCTGTGTGCCTTTGAACTCGGTGAGGATAATATCACGCATCTGCCGCGCCTTGTCATTGTCACCCATGCGGGAATAAATAAGGAAAAGACCTTCACACACCTCTTGCTTGTGTTGTGACTCTGGAAAGCGGTTGATCAGCCCGGACCATACTTTTGCGGCTGCATGGTAGTCGTCGAGTCTGTTGCGGAGGACACGTCCTATCCCGTACATTGCATCTTCCACAGCCGATTCGGTAGCCTTTATGCGCTCGGGGGTATCGGGTATCGACTGAAGATAATAGGCGGGATCGTCGGGCTGTAGTGGCTTGGATGAGCCGGAGGTTGTGTTGTCTGTTTTTTCGGACGTTGGATCGGGTTGATCTTCAGTGGATTGCGACCGGTTTTGAGTATCGCCGCTTTTATATGATATGCGCCAGTTGTCGGTGAGCTCGCGGTCTCCCCACACTTTGCGAAACTGCTCTTTTCCGGATTTCACAAGTGCAGGATTGTAGAAATACCACGATGTGGAAGGTTGGGAAGAGGCTATCGAGAGTGTAGTGGCAAGAGTGGACGGTGCTTGGGTCAAGGTGGACTGTTGCGCGTCGGTGCCTTGACCGCGGGCGAGACGCTTGGCGATCTCCATCTGCTCCTCCTTACTCATCCCGGCAAGTGTCAGCAAGGAGTCCTGCATGATCACAGTCTGGGTGAGTGCGCCGAGAGTGTCGAGCACTGCGGCTCGTTTCCTGATGGAATCAAGACCGGGATAATAGTCGGGAAGTAGTGGTAAGGCGGCATTGTAGTTGGCACTCGCGAGGTCATATCGGCCATGATTGTATTGCAGAGCTCCTAATGCAATGCGCGCTTTTGCCTGATCGTAGCCGAGGCGCGTACTTTTGTCGACAGCTGCCGCATAGGCTTTTTCGGCTGCCGTGGTGTCGCGTGCCGAAAGATGCAGATTGCCAATGGCGTAAAAAAGTTGGTCAAGGTATTCGGCGTTAGAGCCATAGCGGGTCATTTTCTCCAATGACTTTATTTCGGCGGCCGCACGCTGGGGTGGAGTCACCTCGCTCATTGCCATGCGCGCATTGAAGCGTGTGGCGTAGTCGGTTGTGAGGTTTCCCTCGATCTTCTTGAATGTATCGTAGGCTTCTTCATTGGCTCCGCTTTGGCTTAGTGCCTGCGCGAGCAGATAGCGGATGCGTGTTTTCTGCTTGCCGTGGCTGATCTCTGCCAGTTGCACCAACGTTTCGGCTGCTTTGCGATATTCACTCTGCCGGAGCAAGAGCGATGATTTCGCCATAAGGTAGGTCAGGCGCACGTCTTTGTTCTCAAGAATATCACCAGAGATTTTTGCCAGCAGTGCTTCGGCTTCATAGAGGCGTCCGAGCGCACAGTAGCAGAGCGCCTCCCAAGCGCGTGCTTCAGCCACGACCTCGGGAAGCCACTTAAAGTGGCGGGAGATGTAGAGAAATGTGTTTGCAGCGAGGGCGAAATCACCGTTCATGTATTCTGCGCGGCCAAGCATTAGCCATGAGTTGTGCAGAAAGGGGTTGTACTCGGTGCGACGTTTCCATTCGCGCTGTTGTGGTGTAGCCGACGGGCCGGCAGGGCGTCGCTTGATTGAACGCAGCTGTATGGCTTTCTGGGCTTTCTCGACAGAGCGGGTGAAGTCGCCCGACGGTTGGGGTACGCCTTCGACTCCTCGTGCTTCGGCAGGGTGGACGAAGAGCATCCGCGAGTAATCGTCGGGATAATTCCGCTCCATGTCCTCAAGAGTTTCCCGATAGTGCTTGTCGCCGTTGTAGTGAATGTTGTATCGGGTTATAAATGCCTGATAGTTGCGGGTGGCGGTGGTGTTGCGTGACGAGGTGCACCCGCAACCAAGCATGGTCAGGGCTACAGCAGCCAGCGTGATACACCACTTCGCACACATATCAATG
>CAYSKE010000101.1:0-7672 GCA_964431465.1 uncultured Muribaculaceae bacterium
GGCCGATGCATGTGGCACCCATGAGGCAGATCTGGGGCTTGATCTCCTTGAAGAGGTTGATCAGCACAGCTGCATGGGGATTGGATGTGTAGGGGAAGAGGCGGGGATCCTCGACCTTGTAGACGGTGTCGGCTCCGTAGGGGAAAATCTGATTCTCCACACCGTCGAGCTTGTCGCCGATCACGAGGGCTTCGAGCTTGACGCCGAGACGGTCGGCGAGCTGACGGCCTTTTGTGAGGAGTTCGAGGCTGACATCGGCGATCTTGCCTTCGTCAAATTCGCAATATACTATAAGGTTGTTCTTGTCTTCTGCCATGATGTCTTATCCGATGGTGTGGTTTGCGATAAGTTCCTTGATGAGCTCCTCGAGCTGAGCGTCGTCGTTGTCGAGACGTCGGCTTTCCTTGGCGGTGAAGACAACGTTTTCGATAGCCTTAACCTTTGTGGGTGATCCGGCCATGCCGATCTGCTCGGGATCAGCCTCGACGAATGCCGCACCCCATTCCTGCAGGTTGAGGTAGGGACGGGCGTCGACGTAGGCCTGCTCCTCGGGTGTGAGTTTGGCTTTCTCAGAGGGTGAAACGACGCGCTTGAATTTCATGATGCGCTTTGCGTTGCGGGGGCGGCATTCAGCAGCCGAGCCGTTGACAGTGACAACGCAGGGGAGGGGAGCCTTGACGGTCTCGACGCCCTGCTCAAGACGACGCTTCACGGTGACATATCCGTCCTTGAGATCGAGAATCTCCTCGGCATAGGTGACCTGAGGTATTCCGAGCTTCTCAGCGATCTGCGGACCTACCTGCGCGGTGTCGCCGTCGATTGCCTGACGTCCGCCGAGGATGATGTCGTAGTTGCCGAATTTCTTGACTGCCTGTGCCAGCGAGTAGGATGTGGCAAGGGTGTCGGCGCCTCCAAGCGCACGGTCGGTGAGCACTATGCCGGTGTCGGCGCCGCGGAAAATGGCTTCACGTATGATCTCGGAAGCACGGGGAAGACCCATAGTGAGGATTGTAACGGTCGAGCCGGGGTTTGCGTCCTTGAGACGGAGCGCCTGCTCGAGGGCGTTGAGATCCTCGGGATTGAAGATGGCGGGGAGAGCGGCACGATTGATAGTGCCATCTTCTTTCATAGCATCTTTTCCTACATTGCGGGTGTCGGGCACCTGCTTTGCGAGGACGATGATGTTTAAACTCATAATCGTTATTTTGAGTGTTTAAGCTATTTGTCGTTGTTGAATGCGGCGCTTGCGCGGCTCTAAAGCGCGCGACGGCAGCTATTGACGTGCAAAGATAGTAAAATCTTGTGGTTAAGCAAAATAAAATACTACCCTGTGAACTGCCACGAGATTACTCGTAGCTGGAGCCGTCGAAACAGTGGGTGCAGATGCAGTCGCCGGGGAGACCGATGGAGCGCGTGACGCAGTCTATGCTGTTGAATTTCAGTGATGTGAGATTGAGTCGCTTGCGTATTTCCTCTACCATGCGGTCGTAGCGTTCGGTGCCTTTGGTGGCATACTCCTTCAGTATTTCGGGAGTGGGTGCCTCGCCTTCAAGGTCCTGAATGACACGGCGGGTGATGAGCTCCATCTCGCTTTTTGAGTTGGTGAAGTTGATGAAGCGGCAGGGATAGATGAGGGGAGGACAGCTGATGCGCACGTGGACTTCGGTAGCTCCTGCGTCACGGATATCCTTGACGTTGTCGCGCAACTGGGTGCCGCGCACGATGGAGTCGTCGCAGAATGCAACCCTCTTTCCACGCAGCAATGCTTCGTTGACGATAAGTTTCATCTTGGCAACGAGCTCACGACGCTCCTGACTGGAGGGTGTGAAGGATCGGGGCCATGTGGGGGTGTACTTGGATATGCCGCGGCGGTAGGGCACGCCTTTGCCGACGGAATAACCGAGAGCCATGCCTATGCCTGAATCGGGGATGGCGCTGACGAAATCGACTTCGGTCTCATCCTCGCGTCCCATCTCTTCGCCACAGGCGTTGCGCATCTCGTCGACGTTGCGCCCCTCATACTCGCAGGGGGGATAGCCGTAGTAGGTCCAGAGGAAGGCGCATATCTGCATCTTGTCGCCGGGCGCCTGAAGCTGCTCGATGCCTTTATCGGGTGAAATGCGCACGATCTCTCCCGGGCCTATGTTTTTGGCGATCTCGTAGCCGAGGTTGTAGAAGGCGCATGACTCTGACGAGACGGCATAGGATCCTTCATCGGTTGTGTGGCGTCCGACGATGATGGGGGTGCGTCCGAGGCGGTCGCGTGCCGCGATGACCGATCCGTCGTCGAGGAGCAGGAGCATCGAGCATGAGCCTTTGACCTTATTGAAGACAAGGTTGATGCCGTCGACAAAGTCTTTGCCCTGCGAGATGATGTCGGCCACGATCTCGGTAGGATTGGCCGACTCGGAGGTGTGCTCATAGAAGTTTTTGCCTTGCTGGAGCAACTCCTGAGATAGTGATGCAAGATTGTTGATCTTGGCAACGGTGACGATGCCGAAACGTCCGATGCGCGAGTTGAGGACGATGGGCTGAGCGTCGGTATCGCTGATGACACCTATGCCGCTGTTGCCGGTGAACTCGTGGAGTTCGCCTTCAAATTTGTTGCGGAAGTAGGCGTTCTCGATATTGTGGATCGAGCGGCTGAAGTGTGTGCCGTCGACGGTGGCAAGTCCGGCACGCTTGGTGCCGAGATGCGAATTGTAGTCAGTACCGTAGAAGAGGTCGTTGACGCACTTGGTGCGCTTGACGACTCCAAAGAAACCTCCCATAAGAGTGGTCTGTGATGTTTATGTTGGTTTTATTTATGCCTTTGTAGCGTTTTCAACCCAGCGTCGGGCAGCGATGAATGCGTCGATCCACGGGGTGAGCTCGGCTCCGGCCTTGTCGGCAGGCCAGTAGCCGCACTGCCACGGGAAGATGGCGCGCTCGGGGTGAGGCATCATTGCCAGATGGCGACCGTCGGCCGAAGCGATTGCAGCGACAGCACCGGCTGAGCCGTTGGGGTTGGCGGGATATGCGTCGTAGTTGTAGCGGGCGACAACGTTGTAGCCTTTGGTCTCGTCGGGGAGACAGAATTTGCCCTCGCCGTGAGCTACCCATACGCCGAGCTTCATGCCGGAGAGCGGCTTGAGCATGACGGAGTCGTTGGCGGGTATGTCAAGACCGAGGAACTGAGACTCGAATTTATGTGACACGTTGTGATCCATGCGCGGACGCGGATCGGCACCGGGGGTGATGAGACCGAGCTCGACCATGAGCTGACATCCGTTGCATATTCCGAGCGAGATCGTGTCGGTGCGGTCATAGAAGCGACGGAGTGTGCGCTGCGCTGTCTCGTTCCAGAGGAATCCTCCGGCCCATCCTTTGGCAGAGCCAAGCACGTCGGAGTTGGAGAATCCGCCGCAGAAGACAATCATGTTGATATCGTCGAGGGTCTCACGACCGGAGGTGAGGTCGGTCATGTGCACGTCCTTGACGTCGAATCCTGCAAGGTGGAGCGCATAGGCCATCTCGCGGTCGCCGTTGACGCCTTTTTCACGTATGATAGCGGCTCTGACGCCTGAACGCTCCTTGCGCGTGTGGGAAATGCCGCGCGATGCAAGCGTGCCGTCCCAGCAGTCGGGGATGTTGTAGACGATGGGCTGGCTGCGGTAGTTCTCGAAACGGTCGAGGGCGCATTTCTCTCCGCTCTGGATTGTGTCGAGGAGATAGGAGGGGCGGAACCACACGTCGCGAAGCCAGTCGATGCCGAGAAGCCACTCACCGGCGTCGCCGTGGTTGATGTTGAGCACACGCTCAGCCGAGGGACGACCGAGTGCCACGCTCTTCACGCCGGCCTCGGAAAGAATCTGCTGCACGGCCTGAAGCTGCTCGCCGTCGGCAATCTGGACAGCTACCGCGGGATTTTCTGCAAAAAGGATCTTGATGAGATCGGTCTCGCCAAGCGCGCTCATTGCGGTGGTGTCGATCTCAAGACCACCTTCGGTGTTGGCGAACGCCATTTCAAGAAGGGTGACAATGAGTCCGCCGGCTGAAATGTCGTGCATGGCAAGGATGCGACGCTCGGCAACGAGTTTCTGCAAGGTGTCGAACACGGTGCGGAAGTAGGCGGGATCATCTATCGCGGGAACATCGCTGCCGATCTTGCCTTGAGTCTGAGCGAAAGCTGAACCGCCGAGGGCAAGAGGGGAGAGCGAGAAGGGGATGTAGAGAACGGTGGACTCGGGCACGGCAGCGAGCACAGGTGTGACGGTCTTGCGCACGTCGTTGACTTCGCCGGCAGCCGAGATGATCACAGTGCCGGGGGCGAGCACTTTTGTGCCGTCGGCATATTTCTGGGTCATGGAGAGGCTGTCCTTGCCGGTGGGGATGTTGATGCCGAGCTCGCAAGCGAAATTGCTGCATGCCTCGACAGCGCGGTAGAGTGCTGCATCCTCACCCTCGTTGCGGCATGGCCACATCCAGTTGGCGCTGAGCGAAACGGTGGAGAGCCCGCGCGCGAGGTCGGCGCCGACGATGTTGGTGAGTGCCTCGGCAATCGCGAGCACTGAGCCGCGGGCCGAGTCGGCGAGGGCTGCCTGCGGTGCGTGGCCGATCGAGGTGGCGATACCTGTGCGGCCGGTATAATCGAGTGCTACAACGCCACAGTCGCTGAGCGGAAGTTGAATTTCACCCTGACACTGCTGACGGGCGATGCGGCCGGTCACGGAGCGGTCGACTTTGTTGGTGAGCCAGTCCTTACATGCCACGGCCTCAAGGGAGAGAACCTCGCGCAGCGCGTCCTCAAGATTGAGCGAATCGGTAACCGGGGCTTTATACTCACGCTCGACAGTGATGTCGTGCATTACGGTCTTGGGGGAGTTGCCAAACATATCGGCCATGCCGAGGTCGATGGGACGCTCACCGTCTTTGCGCTCAAAGACAAAGCGGTCGTCGCCGGTGGTTTCGCCCACAACATAGAGCGGAGCGCGCTCACGCTCGGCGATGCGCTCGATGAGCAGGATATCCTCGGGACGCACCACCATGCCCATGCGCTCCTGACTCTCGTTGCCGACAATCTCTTTTGCCGAGAGGGTCATGTCGCCGATGGGGAGGGAGTCGAGATCGATGTGTCCGCCGGTTGCCTCCACGAGCTCAGAAAGGGCGTTGAGGTGACCGCCTGCACCGTGGTCGTGGATTGACACGATGGGGTTGTTGTCGCTCTCGGCGAGGGCACGGATGACGTTGCTGACGCGCTTCTGCATCTCGGGGTTGGCGCGCTGGACAGCGTTGAGCTCGATAGCTCCTGCATAGCGGCCTGTGTCGACCGACGAAACCGCTCCGCCGCCCATGCCGATGCGGTAATTGTCGCCACCCATGACCACGACTTTCTCGCCGGGCTCGGGGGTGCCTTTTATTGCGTCCTTGGCAGCGGCGAAACCAACACCTCCGGCAAGCATGATGACTTTGTCGTAGGCGAGTTTGCGGTCATGCTCGGCGTGCTCGAATGTGAGAAGCGAGCCGCAGATAAGTGGCTGACCGAACTTGTTGCCGAAGTCGGATGCGCCGTTGGATGCCTTGATGAGAATTTCGGCAGGGGTCTGATAGAGCCACTGGCGGGGATCCATCATGCGCTCCCACGGCTTCTCCTCGTCGAGGCGGGGGTAGGAGGTCATGTAGACGGCAGTTCCGGCTATAGGCAGACTTGCCTTGCCTCCACCGAGACGGTCACGAATCTCACCACCTGTTCCGGTAGCCGCGCCGTTGAAGGGCTCGACGGTGGTGGGGAAGTTGTGGGTCTCGGCTTTAAGTGAAATGACCGTCTCGATGTCTTTTGTCTCAAAGAAATCGGGGCGGTCAGGGTTAACCGGTGCAAACTGCATCGCCTTGGGTCCAGCGACAAAGGCTACATTGTCTTTGTAGGCCGATACGAGGCGACCGGGATTTTGCTGCGAAGTTTTTTTGATGAGCTTGAAGAGTGAGGTGGGCTTCTCCTCTCCGTCGATGACGAAGGTGCCGTTGAAGATTTTGTGTCGGCAGTGCTCGGAGTTGACCTGCGAGAATCCGAAGACCTCACTGTCGGTGAGCGGTCGGCCGAGACGTTTTGCAAGATCAGAAAGGTATTGCTCTTCTTCGGGGTTGAGGGCAAGTCCTTCACGCTCATTATACTCGTGAATGTCGGCGATGTGCTCTACCGGAGCCGGGGTAATGTCGGTGGTGAAGAGCATCTGGTCGAGTCCCGAGTAATGACGATGCAGCATGGGGTCGAACTCAGGATCGGCATCGGGATCGTCGACGGGGGTGTACTCCTCGATGCGCACGATGCCGCTTAGCCCCATGTTCTGGGTGATTTCTACGGCATTTGTGCTCCATGGAGTAACCATTTCCTTGCGCGGTCCACGGAAATTACCGGGCAATGACTCGAGTGAAACACTTGATGCTCCGCCAAGAAGCCATGAGATCTTACGATCGTCTTCCGGCGAGAAAGCATGATCGGCCTGCAGGGCATAAACCTTGTCGGCGTCGCTTTTTCTGTAAAATAAAACCATTGCAGAGATGCTCTTTTAAGAATGATGCAAATTTAGTCTTAATCGGGCTAACTGACAAATTAAAAGTACATGTTAAAATAGAGATGGTGGGAAAACAAATGGGGCTCTGGCTTGTTTAAGTAGTAAACACACTCAGAAATCCACGGCCTAAGGTCGGTGGATGGATAGATTTCGATACGCATTATGAATTTCAATAGTTTCACTATTAAATCGCAAGAAGCGATACAGAAGGCTGTAGAACTCACCCGCCAGGCGGGAGAGCAGCAGATCGAACCGGTCCATATTCTGAAGGGACTTATGGACGAGGGAGACTCTCTGGTAAAATTTATATTCCAGAAAGTCGGTGCCAATCTGGCGGCTGTAGCTCAACAGGTAGACAGGGAGATCGCTTCGCTTCCCAAAGTGTCGGGGGGTGAACCTTATCTTAGCCGCACCTCAAACGATGTGCTCCAGAAGTCGCTCGACATTGCCAAGCAGAACGGCGATGAGTATGTGACGCTCGAGGCACTCCTGATGGCTCTTTTCGAGATAAACAGTGCGGCGTCGACCATACTGAAAGATGCCGGACTGGGTGCCAAGGAGCTGAAGGCTGCAATCGATGAACTCCGCAAAGGAAAGAAGGCTACCGACCAGAGCGCCGAGGAGTCATATAACGCATTAAGCAAATATGCCATAAACCTCAACGAGCGGGCCCGCAGTGGCAAGCTCGATCCGGTGATCGGACGTGATGAGGAGATACGCCGTGTGCTCCAGATATTGAGCCGACGCACAAAGAATAACCCGATGCTCATAGGTGAGCCGGGTACAGGTAAAACTGCAATCGCCGAGGGACTGGCTCAACGCATTGTGCGCGGTGACGTCCCTGAGAACCTGCGCACGAAGCAGATCTTCTCGCTTGACATGGGCGCGCTTGTGGCAGGTGCGAAATACAAAGGAGAATTTGAGGAGCGCCTGAAAGCAATCGTGAACGAGGTCACTCAGAGCGACGGCGAGATTATCCTCTTCATCGATGAGATACACACTCTCGTCGGTGCCGGTAAGGGTGAGGGCGCAATGGATGCAGCCAATATCCTCAAGCCCGCGCTTGCCCGCGGTGAACTCCGCAGCATAGGCGCGACGACACTCGACGAGTATCAGAAATA
>CAYSKE010000102.1:0-1820 GCA_964431465.1 uncultured Muribaculaceae bacterium
AAAACAAGAAACGCCATGACAATACTCCTCATCGCACTCATGCTGCTCGCATGGATCGGCCAAGCACTCAAGGATGGCGCTGACCTCTAAGCTCACTCTGCGGCGGCAGGAAGAAGCTGGTGGGCACCGTAGTTGAAGCCGGCGAGGCGCAGATAGTCGGTTTCGAGATTTGCACGACGCAGGAAGTCATCGTAATCCTTGTTGACGTCGGGACTCCACCCCTGTTCGGCAATGCCCAGCAAACGAGGAATGGCGAGATACTCCAGATCCTGCGGACGATCGACCTGCTCAGTCCAGAATGTGCCCTGCACGCCGATGCAGTGCTCGAGCTGAGGGGGATTAACGGTGAGCGTGGTCGAGAGCGCTCCATCGCCAACGGCTCCGATGCGGTCGTGGTCTTTGTAGGCACGGTTGATATAGTAGCCACCGTTGAAGGGGGTGTAGACAAACTTCAGCCCGTTGGCATCGGCTTCTTTCTCCCCGCCGATCCAACAAAAAATGACGGGATCAATGGCGCGGATCATGTCCATGTCAGCATTGCCTTCGGTGATGATCTCGTTCCATCCCATCACCTTGCGTCCATGCCGCTCACGGGCGTAATCGGCGATCTGCTTAGTGAACCAGCTCTGCAATGCGCGGGCGTCGTTTAAGCCAAGTTCTTTCATCATGGCCTGACAGGAGGGGGAATTCTCCCATGCCAGCGTGGGGCACTCATCACCGCCAATGTGAATGTAGTCATAGGGGAAAAGGTCGGCAAGCTGATCCACCACATCCTTGACAAACTGCATGACGCGTGGATTGCTCACATCGAGAACGTCGCGGCTGATTCCGCCTTTGTTCCATATCTCATGGCTGAAATCGGGATGCAGACCGATCTTTTCACTGTGGGGGTCAGTGGAGAGGTAAGGATAGACATTGATGGCGGCAACCATGTGACCCGGCATATCCACCTCGGGGATGACTTCGATGTGACGCTCTTTGGCGTAGGCTACAATATCGCGGATTTCGTCGGCAGTGTAGGCGTAGGGGCCGTAGAGAACATCATCACCTTCGCGCCACTGACGCTGCGCAGTGAAGTCGCTGCGGAGGATGTTGCGGTTGGTGGCTCCGGCTTTTGTCAGCGACGGGTATTTGTCGACGGGTAGACGCCAGCCCTGATCATCGGTGAGATGCCAGTGGAAACGGTTGAGCTTATAAACGGCCATGAGATCGAGCATCTTCTTGATCTGCGCCGTGTCGAAGAAGTGACGGCTGACATCGAGCATGAAGCCGCGATAGGGGTAGCGCGGACAATCGGAAATCTCACCGACAGGGAGAGTGTAGGATTGATCGGCAGCAGGAAGTCCGGCAATGACGTGAGCCGGGAGGAGCTTGCGGATGGTCTGGAGGGCATAGAACAATCCGGCAGGCTGCGAAGCCAAGACTTCCACGCCTTTAGAGGAGATTTTAAGCTGATAGCCCTCGGAAGGGAAAGTGGCGTCGTGGCGCACGGTCATAAATCCTTTTCCATCGGTGACCAGAGCATCAAGGCCGGTGGAAGCGTTGAGCGATGCTGCAAATTCAGTCACCTCGGAGCGCATGGCATCGTCGAGTCCTTTGGCCGATATTTTCATTTTATGGGGTAACGCAACGCGCCCCTCCCCTGCGATGACATAGGCGGGCGAAGGAAGCAGATCGTTGAAATCGGCTGCAAGGAGGGAGATATTCAAGGCTGTGAGAAGCAGAAACAGCAGAGTGAGTCGGTTAGTCATGGATCTGATGATTAAATTCAAGTCTACTGCAAAAATAAACGTATGTCATGTTACATCCAAATATCAGGG
>CAYSKE010000102.1:1920-7659 GCA_964431465.1 uncultured Muribaculaceae bacterium
TTACAGGTCGCTGCATTTTTGTTATCTTTGCGGGTATGATGGATGATGTATTTTACATGAGGCGGGCGCTGCAGCTTGCCGCCAACGGCGAACAACATGCTTCGCCCAACCCGATGGTGGGCGCCGTGGTCGTGGCACCCGACGGCCGCATAATAGGTGAAGGGTGGCACCGCCGCTGCGGTGGCTCTCATGCCGAAGTGAATGCCATCAGATCAGTGAAGGAGTGTGACCGGACTCTGATATCGCAGTCGACGGTGTATGTGACCCTCGAGCCGTGCAGTCACTACGGCAAGACACCGCCGTGTGCGTTGCTGCTCATCAACGAGCATGTGCGCCGCGTGGTTGTGGCGACAAAAGATCCTTTCCCGAAGGTGGCGGGACGGGGCATAACGATGCTGCGTGAGGCAGGGATCGAGGTGACAACCGGTGTGCTCGAACAGGAGGCGCGGGAACTCAATCACCGATTCATGACGGCACATAGCCTGCGGCGTCCATACATCACCCTGAAATGGGCGCAGAGTGCCGACGGATGGATGGACAGCCTGACGCGACACCCGATGGCGTTCTCCACTCCCCTGACGCAGATGCTCACCCACCGACTGCGCTCGCTTAACGACGCGATATTGACGTCGGCGCGCACTGCCAATGCCGATAATCCTCGTCTTGACACAAGGAAATGGGAGCGTGGCGAGGCTCCGCGCCCGATCATACTTTACAGGAACGAGAAGGCTGCTTCGCATCTACATTTAGCCGCTGATGAGTCGCGGGAAACCTTGATGATAGATTGCACGGGGCGAGAACTCAACGAAGTGATGGAGGAGCTTTATGCCTCCTCACACGGAATCACGTCGGTGCTGGTGGAGGCGGGCCCACGGCTGCTGAACAGCTTTATTGACGCCGGACTATGGGATGAGGTGCGCGCAGAGGTGGCACCGATAGCACTCTGCGAGGATGGGGTGCATAAAGCACCGGTGTTTCCCGGCATACCCGACAGCGTGACCGATGCCGACGGAAGGAAGATTTATCACAAAAGGAAAGTCAGGTAATATCATTGGGCTACGAGTATGTAGCCTTTCTTTTTTATGGAGATGATGGCGATTTTGGGGTCGGTGAGCAAGCGTCGTATATAGGTGATCTGCACGTTAAGAGCAAGGGAGTTGGAGTAACTGGCATCTCCCCAGATCTGCTCAAGGATGGCGTCGCGCCCGACGGGTTGACCGATGTTTTCGGCCAACATCTGCAAAATCTCGGTCTGACGAACCGAAAGGGAATGAGTCTCGCCCTTGAAAGTGAGTGACGAGAGATTGGGACGGAACAGCGTGTCGCCAATGCTGTATTCAATATCCTGCGAGACGGTGCGGCTCTCGAAACGCTCGTCGATCTTGGCGATAAGTTCCTCAGGATAGAATGGTTTGGGAATATAGTCGTTGCCTTTCAGCGAGAAGCCATGCAGACGGTCGGTCTTTTCGGTGCGGTCAGTCAGGAAGAAAATAATGACACGCTTATCGGTCTTGCGTATGATGCGCGCGACTTCAAATCCATCGATCTCAGGCATGTTTATATCGAGCAGAATCAGGTCGGGGTGGATCTCACGATAGAGCTCGAGACCGGTCCGGCCATTACCGGCATAGGTCACTTCATAGCCTTCGGCCTGAATGAAGCGACGAAGCAGCATGGAGTTTTTCAGGTCGTCGTCGATGAGGAGTATCTTCATGGCTTTCATTACTGCGGCATAATTATTGTGAAACAGGATCCACGCCCCTCGGTGCTGTCGACATACACCTCTCCCCCATGAGCGTTGACGAGAAGCCTGACATAAGCAAGCCCGAGCCCCATCCCGGGCATATCGGCCGCCGATGACCGACCACGGTAGAAGCGCTCGAAAATATGCTTAATATCGGTCGAGGAAATGCCATTGCCGTCATCAGTCACCCTAATCTCAACCTTATCGGCCGCCATCGAGGCTGCGACTGTGATCGTGACATTCTCGCCCGAATATTTGATGGCATTCTCTATCAGGTTGTTCAGGATATTAAACATGTGAGTGCGGTCGGCCGATATTTCCCAGCGTCGGTCGGTCTCATTCACTATCGCCACATCCTTATTGCCCGGTAGCGTTATCCCCCCGATAACCGAATCAACCAGACGGTGAAGTGACATGACTGAGATATTAAGGGGGATCTGCTCGACATTGTTGAAGGTCATGTCACGGAGCCGGGAGAAATAGGAGGAAAGACTATCCAAAGCACCGCGAGTGGCGGCAACGATCTCGGTCTTTGCGTTGGTGTCGGTCATAATCTTCTCGTTCTCAATGCCTGAAACGCACATCTTCAGTGTGGAGATGGGGCGCTTCAGCTCATGGATCATCGTGGTGATGAAAGAATTACGCATCTTGTCGAGTCGCGAGAGCTTCAACACAGTCGAGAACTGCAGGAGGAGACATACAATAAGCAACGTAGAAATAACGGCTGAGATAATAAGCGTCTGCCACATACCAGGCAAGACATCAAATGGATTTACCTGACACACGATAGTGACAGCCTTTCCTTCTAACTGAGAGTAAGGTACGGTCATTGACAGGGAAGGTCTAAATGCCGAATCATGATACACGACCGTGGATTTCCAGAGCACACTGTCGGAATCGATCAATGCAATCCGCGCTTTTATACCGGCATTGTTGAGGACTGAATCAATCCCTGCGGCGGTGAACGGACTTTTGCGCTCTGTCTGGACATTTTTAGTCGCTATCCATGCCTCATTTTCATCCTTGGCTCCCGAAGCGTCAAAAATAATCGAGTCGGCCGGTGATGTCATTTGCACCTGAGCCAGTTCCATCGCCTTGTTTTTTTGCTCTTCGCTCAGTGGCGTACCGGGCTCAATCCCGAGAAGGTCATAGGCTGAAAACTGATAAATAGAAATCTTGGCTGTGCGTGTGGTCTCTACAGTGTCGGCATATTTCTGCTGCAAAGAGAATGACGGGACAATAAACGTGTTGTTTTTCCCATTTCCGTCAGCCAAGTCATTCCAGTTGTCATGTTTTTTTCTTTCGCGTATAAAATTATATTCATCCACGCATTTAACTATACGTTCAGTCATCATCCGCTCATACTCATTCAGCGCATATTCATATCGGCCGTAGAGCCAATAGATCTGCATGCCGAGAAATGAGATGATAGCGATGATGGTGATTATATATAAAGTCTTTATCCGTTTTTCCATGATTCAAAATTACGACATTGCAGTCATCGAAATGCGGTGTCGTGCAAAGTTATTATTTCACCGTAATAATTCAGTAATAATTCCATAATGTTTGAGTAATGATTATCTGCGGCTGCATCAAGCACCCCGGCCTACCTTTGCAGCGGAACCAAAAAACAACAACGCTAAGTAAGTCATGAAAATTAGTTTATACCATCCTTCGGGTTGTCATGGCAATCTTCAGATTTACTCATCCGTCATTATGGAACCCCATAACTCAGTCTTCGCAAATCAGAATCTTACTCATGCCAACATCAAATTATAATATAAACTAATTTACACGACTTACTTATGAGAAAAATCTTAGCAATACTGGCTGTGGCATCCATAGTGGGTGCTACCGTGGCCGACGGGAAAATCAATCGCCGCAGATTAGGCATCTATCAGTCGAACGTGCCCGAAACCGAAACGCTTGCCGAGGAAACAATGGAGTTTGTGTATGATTACAGCTACTGCGTGGACACGACCGGAGAGCTTACCGACAATTACAGCTCCGACAATATGCTGCTGCAGATTTCCAGCGACGGACTGTCGAAGTTCTCAAGCTTCAAGAATATCACCGTTGACTCAATCCTAATGTGCTCGAGCACCGAACAGATCTCGGCTGCGGTGACGGAGGGTAAACTCCGCAACGGCGAGTTTATGACCATCTACAAGAATTATCCCACAGGAAAGCTGACGCATACCGAGAAGATATGTCAGGACTGGTTCAGCTATGAAGAGGATATGCCCGTTTTTGACTGGGAGCTGACCGACACGGTGACTGATGTGCTGGGCTATGAATGTCACGGAGCCAGATGCAACTTCCGCGGGAGAGAGTGGACAGCGTTGTACACCGAGGATATTCCGATCATGGAGGGGCCATGGAAACTACAAGGACTGCCGGGGCTGATCATGAAGGCAACGGATGAAAAGGGAGAATACACATTTGAGTGCATAGGCATAAGGTCGAATGCCAACCGACCTATAACCATCTATAAAGCTCCATTCAACAAGACTGACCGAAAGGGGTATTACGACACCAAGAACCGCTATGAGATCAATCCTTATGCCTACTTTGAGGCAACGACAGGTGGCCACATCACTGTGACCGACCAGGCGGGAAACCCTATGCCTGACGCTTATAAGCCCGAGGAACTGCCTTTTGACTACATCGAACGAGACTGGAGAAAATGAGACTAATCTGCTTGATCCTTGCGACTACACTCGGCCTGCTGCCCGGATGGGCGACAGTGCCGGGTGAGATACGCGGCATGGTCCAAGACATGTCGTCGGGCGAACCGATTGCCGGCGTGGTGGTGAAATCAAAAGGGGTGTTCACGTCGACCGATGTTAACGGAACGTTCAAGATCAATCTGAAGGCGGGGGCTGACTCGGTATCATTCCGCTGCATGGGATATGAGGGGGTGACGTTGCCGGTGTCGGCCGACATGAGCGTGGTGAAACTTGCTGCCAAAGCAACGCTGCTCAACGACGTGATTGTGGAAGCTCCCGACATTTATGCAAAGGGTGACACGCTGGTTTTCAATGTGGCGCGATATGCCAATGCTAAAGACAATGCCATAATAGATGTGATAAAACGCTTGCCGGGCATAAAAGTGGAGAAGGACGGAACTATAAAGTATCAAGGAAAGCCGATAAACCGGTTTTATATCGACGGAAACGATTTCATGGGAGGGCAATATGGGCTTGCCACCAACAACATATCGCACAAGGATGTGAAGGCTGTGGAAGTGATGGAAAATCATCAGCCGGTGAAAGCACTTGAAGGGATAGAGTTTCCGGAGGAAGCAGGTATAAACCTGAAGCTCAAAGAGGATGCCCGAAGCCGATGGGTGGGTGTGGCACAGGCTGCGACAGGGGTTGAACCGTGGCTCTACGATGGCTCACTGTTCATGATGCGCATAGCCCCCAAGGTGCAGAATATGTTTACCCTGAAAGGCGATAACACCGGCTGGAATCCTGCCAACGAGATCACGGAGCATGATTTCAACGATATGCCGGGCACCGGCGCGCTGTGGCCGGAATACATTTCGGCTGACAAGGCAAACGCTCCGCTATCGGAGAAACGCACAAGAGACAATCTCTCAGGACTTGCCAACGCCATCACGGCATGGAAATCGGGCGACACGTCAATGCGGCTCAAACTTAACTATATGGGTGACCGACTGGACTACAACTCGCAGATGAGGACTGAATATATCGGCGCGGACATGCCGGAGTTCATCCAGAATAACCAGTTACGCACCACAACACACGATTTATCATCACAACTAAACTCGGAGATCAACAAGCGGGGGTATTTTCTTAAAAACCGATTGACAGTAGATGCCGCGTGGGACGACTCGCGATCGGCAGTAGGTGGCTCTGTCGATCTTACCCAGCGGGTCGGCCGCAAAAAAATTGCGGCTGTGAACGACACGAAGCTCGTGAAACGCAATGAGAGCAAAGTGTTCACCCTCATGTCGCGCAACGTGGTGG
>CAYSKE010000103.1:0-5570 GCA_964431465.1 uncultured Muribaculaceae bacterium
GCTTCGGTTAATTCAAATGCAGATCCGCTGTGGATTGTGGATGGCTCAGAGTCGACGACTCCCCCATCGCTCACGGTGATGGAGGTGGAGCGGGTCGAGGTGCTGAAGGATGGCGCAATGTACGGCACACGCGGCGCCAACGGCGTGATAATCGTGACACTAAAAGGATCGAAATAAACATCTTCCCACAAGAAGCATAAGGGCGTGCATTTAAGCGCGCCTTTTTATTTTTAGAGCAAAGACAAGAATTTATGTAGAAACTGTTTATATTTGCAAAAGCTCCTATAGAGGGATCTCAGTGAAATACCGATCAAAGCACATCACCCCACTTGCCTGCAATGAAACACCTCCTGCTTTTTGCGATAGCTCTGCTGCTGCCAATGGCGCGCGCTAATGCCGACGATAAACTGAATGGCACCTATATCGGCTCGGGTTGCTGGGACTATGGAGTAAACGGTATTGTAAGCAACGGGCAGAAGCGCGCTTTCGACGGCAACGGCAACACCTACTTCGCAACTGAAGAACGCTCTTATGGCTGGGTCGGAATGGATCTGGGCAAAAAATATGTAATAACCAAAGTGGGATGGCGGCCGCGCAATGAGGCGAGCGTAGGGGCCGCCCGCGTGAAATTCGGGGTGTTTCAGGGAGCAAACAAGGCTGATTTCACCGACGCAGTGCCGATCTACATGATCACTGAAACGGGCACATTAGGAGTGATGGATCATGCCGATGTGGATTGCTCGCGCGGTTTCAGGTATGTGCGTTACGTGGGGCCATCGGGATCACGGTGCAATATCGGCGATCTGGAGTTCTACGGTCACGCGGGCGAAGGGGATGACTCGCACCTTTGGCAGCCTACCGGGCTGCCGGTCGTGTGCATCAACACGCTTAACTCAAGGGAGCCTTTTGACAAGGAAACGGAGATAGCCGGAAGCGTAGTAATCATTGCCGATCACAAGATCGACACCGACAAGGGGATGACCGTGCGGGAACGTGGCAACGCAAGCCGCGGTTTCCCCAAAAAGCCGTGGCGCATAAAGTTTGAAAAGAAAACGAGTGTGCTCGGGGCTCCCGCCGAAGGCAAAAAGTGGTCGTTGGTCAACAACTACGGCGACAAATCACTGATGCGCAACATCATTGCCTTTGAAATTGCCCGGCGCGTCGGGATGACCTATGTGCCCTTCTGCAAGCCGGTGGACGTGTTTCTCAACGGTGAGTTCAAGGGGTGCTACCAACTGTGCGATAAGATCGACATACGACCCGGACGCGTCGACATCACCGAGATGAATGCCACCGATACATCGGGCGACGCTCTTACCGGCGGCTACCTGATGGAAATCGACGCTTATGCTTCGGGCAGCGGCATGGAATGTTTTACAAGCGGCAGGGGATTGCCTGTGACGCTTCATGAGCCTGATCTGAACCAGTATCTGCAATACCGCTACATCACGACCTATTTCAATGACTTTGAGAAAAAGCTGTTCAGCGCATTGTTCACAAGCCCTACTGCGGGTTACCGGACGGTGTTTGACATCGAGTCGTTTCTACAGCATTTCATCGTGAACGAGCTCTCGGGTAATCCCGATATATACTGGAGCACTTACATGTATAAGCAGCGTCAGGATCCGCTGATCTACACCGGTCCGGTGTGGGATTTCGATCTGGCGTTTGACAACGATGTGCGCTCCTACCCGATGAACAGCATGAAGACGTTTCTTTATCAGGGGAATAACATCTTGTTTGCCGGAACGATGAAGAGCACGGCTACACGCATTCTGGTGGATGACCGCCAGACCAAGAGCGACTTGAGCCAGATGTGGTCGCGGCTGCGCAACGGCGGGAAAATTACGGCTGAGTCGCTCCGGAAATTTGTGGATGACACGGCTGACAAGATGCGCGAGTCGGCGGAACTGAATTTCGAGCGCTGGCCTATCCTGCACACTCAGGTTCACCAGAATCCGCGAGTACCAAACACTTATAACGACGAGATAACCTTTGTAAAGAATTTTATAAGCGAACGCATCAGGCTGCTTGACGGGGCATCGTTCATGAACCTTGACCCGACAGTTTCGGCGCTGGACGAGGTTATGGCTGACGTTGACGCCTCAGGGATCTCTGTGAATGGCCGAAGCATCGTTGTCGAGGGGGATGCTCCTTTCAGGGTCGTGACGACATCGGGAGTAACGGTGTTCAACGGCAGCGGGAGCACGCATGAACTGCAACCGGGCATCTACATAGTAAGCCGTGGCGCGAGTCCGGCAGTCAGGATACTTGTAAAGTAATACGCCGCTACTTACACGAGAAACAGCACAAGCAGGCTTGAGAAGACAAGAGAGACGTTGCCGACGGCGTAGCACACCGTGAAGCCGAGATTAGGCACATCGCTCTCAAGGGTGGACTGGATCGCGCCTATCGCCGCCACACAGCAGCGACCACCGGCGACGCAGCCGAGAGTGAGAGGCGATGAGAAGCGGAACACCCTGTGCGCCAGAACAACGTTGATAATAAGCCCGATGGTCGTGAGGAGCGCACCAATGAGAATAATCATCGCGCCGGCTTCTTTAAGCCCCTGAATGAGCGAGGCGCCGGCAGTAAGCCCGATCACGGCGATAAACATGTTGACGCCGAGGTTGTTGAATATCCACAGTGCCGACGAAGGAATATGCCCGAACGACGGGCGACGGGCACGCAGCCAACCGAGTGATAATCCGGCAATAAGAGCTCCGACGCTTGTGCCGAGAGCCATCGGGATTCCGTGAATGCGGATCGACAGTGCTCCTATGATACATCCGAGGGCTATTCCTAACCCGACGAAAACCATGTCGGTACTGTCGGTATCACGGTCGGCATAGCCTATGGCCGCTGCCGCCTCAGCGACATCACACGGCCAGCCGACGAGTGTGAGCACGTCGCCTCCATGAATCTCAGTCAGCTTCTTTGCGGGGATGTTCATGCCGTTACGTTTGATCGACGCAACCATGACTCGCTGCATATAGGACTGATTGCGAAGCGCATCAAGACTCATTCCGTCGATCTTACCCGACGCGACGGTGACCGGCGTACGCTCGGCTCCGAAGTTGAGCAGCTCAGCGTCGGCAACCTCCGGCCCGGGAGGGGCGTCGAGAGAGATGATGTCGTCGGCGCGTCCGCCCAACACAATCCGGTCGCCTTTCGCTATTTTCACCGACTGGGATGGATCAAGCACCACTCCTCCGACGCGGGCTCGCTCCACCACTACCCTATGCCCCGCCGCACTATAATAACGGCTTATTTCATCGGCCGTGCGGGGCGTGTCGAAAAACTCGCTCTGGACTTCATAGGCGCGAAACAGGACATTGCGCCGCGCAGGGATGATGCCGGGAGCAGGGGTGGCATCGGCAGCATCCATGTCCTGCTCAATGCGCGCCACGTCGGCCTTTACCTTCTTCATTCCGCCCATCATAGCGGGTGCGACGCTCGAGAGAAACCATGCCGTGCCGATCGTGCCGAACACATAAGTGACGGCATAACAGGCCGGAATAATGAGAAGAAGATGACCGCGCGCCGACTCATCGAGGGGCATCTCGCGCACGGTGTCGGCAAGCAGCCCGAGCGCGGCCGAAACGGTCTGTGATCCGGCGAAAAGCCCTGTGGCCACGCCATTGCTGTAACCCATGATCCATGCCGCAGCAATCACCAGCGTTGCGCAGATGAGTGCTTCGACCACAGCAAACAGGAGCATACGCACTCCCGAGCCCTTAAATGACCTGAAGAACTGCGGCCCTACACCGTAGCCCGTCGAGAAGAGGAAGAATAGGAAAAAGACGGTCTTGAGAATGTCGGGCACCACAATCTTCATCTGCCCGATAACCACCCCGACAACAAGAGTCGCCGCTACCGGCCCGAGAGTAAATGATTTTATTTTCAGTTTGCCGAGCCAGAATCCGAGGCCAAGTGTAAGGAATACCGGTATGACCGGATGTTTCTGGAAAAATTCTATCAACCACTCCATGATTATTCATCAGGTGTAATCCCGGCGCAGGTAACCGCGGCAACGGGTGAGTTATCAATCAGAGCAAATTTACATTTTTCCGTTGAGTGGCACGATAGTTTTCTCATTGAAATAAGGGCGTTTTTGCATTTTCGGCTATTTTCAGTGCCTCGCAGCGATGGGCGAGCTTGAGCAGGAAGCTGCTGAAACGGGGTTGTCAAGCCGAACTATCGGTACCGGCAATTTGTTCCATCTTAGCAAGATAAAATTATTATTCCCAGCCCTCAACTACCTCACTATGGCCTACAGGATCACAGAAATTGAAGGCATCGGCAGCATGGCGCACACATATCACGGGAATTAGTTAATTTTGCAGACGAATAAAAAACTCAGGTAAAATATGCAGCACGATATTAAGCCGATAGGCGTATATGACAAGGATCTGGATTTATTTGAGAACCAATACAGTGTTCCCGAAGGTATTTCCTATAACTCTTATCTGATCTTAGACGAAAAAACGGCTCTGATCGACACCGCCGACCAGCGCATGGCCGATGAGTGGCGCAAGAACCTCATAGATAATCTACCAGCCGGGAAAAGCCCCGACTACCTCATAATCCAGCATCTTGAGCCCGATCACTCATCGCAGATAGCGTGGGTCATGGCGACCTACCCCCACTGCTGGATAATATGCACCGCCATTGCCCACAAGATGCTCCCGCTGATTGTGGGTGACATCAATTTTGAGGATCGCATCATCACTGTGGCCGACGGCGAGACGCTGTCGCTCGGAAAGCATGATCTGCTTTTCCTCACCGCGCCGATGGTACACTGGCCCGAGGTGATGATGGTCTACGATGCCTATGCCAAAACCTTGTTCTCGGCCGACGGTTTCGGACGCTTCGGCAATCCCGATGCGTCACTGCCATGGGCATGCGAGGCACGACGCTATTACTTCAACATCGTCGGCAAATATGGCAAACCGGTACAGACAGTGCTTCAGAAGCTCGCCGGAAAGAAAATCGACACAATCGCCCCGCTTCACGGCCCTGTGCTTGAGGGCGATCTTGACAAATATCTGACGCTCTACAAGACGTGGGCAGCCTATGATGTGGAGACTCCCGGCGTGCTCGTGGCCTACGCTTCGATCCACGGCTTCACCGAAGAAGCCGCCAAGCAGTTCGCCGACATTCTGCACGAGGCGGGTGCCCCGAAAGTTTCCATCACCGACCTCACGCGCGACGATCAGGCCGAAGCGGTTGAGGACGCTTTCCGCATGAGCCATCTCGTGGTCATGTCGCCGACCTATGACGCCGAGATATTCCCTCCCATGCACGACTTCATCCACCACCTCTCGATCAAGGGCTACTGCAACCGCCGCGTTGCCATCGTCGAAAACGGCCTTTGGGCTCCCGCGGCCGGGAAGAAGATGAAAGCGATGTTTGAGAATATGAAAGATATCACAATCGTTGAGCCGATGGTGACGCTGCGCGGCCGCCTGACCTCAGAGAAGACCGAAGAACTGCGCACTCTTGCCGCCAATCTCATAGCGGAATAATTGGTTGTTCGGCCAGTTTTTCCTACCTTGCAGTCACAAACA
>CAYSKE010000103.1:5670-7656 GCA_964431465.1 uncultured Muribaculaceae bacterium
CCCACTTTTGATCGCTATAAACAATTTCTAAGTTTAGTAAGGGTAATGGTAATTTACGTCGGACACTCGATTGAAGAACATGTACCTAGTAGAACTTTCACACGCTATATATTGATACTCATTTGATTTAATTATAGCAACAATATTAGGGTATTTTGTTTCTAAATATTTCTTTAAATCATCATCAGTCCTCCCTTGACTAAGATAGTTATATTCATCAGATCTAATCGCTTGACATATACCGTCCATGGTTGCAGGGAAATACTTCCGACTTACTATATCCGGGTACAGAGATTGGGCTTGTACATATGCATCATCGTCCCAAGCTCGAACATAACTTTCATCTATCCAATAATAATAAGGCTGTTTACTTTCAGCACTAATTCTAACCCTAATACCTACTGCATTATACTCCAATAGCTCTGCTCCATCATTGCCACATCCCGTTACAGTCATGCACACTATTGCAAGCATGAGAGCTGCGATCCACTTCTGAATTTTAGTGATTTCTTTCATGTTTAGTTATATGATTTTTAATTGTTTTTATGGCAATTTACCTGCCAAAATATTATGATTATTTACAAGCGAGTGCTACTTTGTTAAACATCACGCAGGGTATCAAAGCCCTTTATTAGAACAAGACGATATATTCTTTGTCCATCACCAACTGATATCAGGATTTCCTAATAGATCTTTATATCATGCGCTATACAGTCTGATTCAGGCATCACATAGTTGATAACCTCTCCGGCAATATTAGCCAGCCAACGGGTGTCAGTGAGATCGACATCTTGCTCAGTCTCGCATGTACCCTCATATTCAACTCCTTTACAAGTGAATTTTACAAATAGCTTTGTCATACTGTTTTTAAGATTTAAGTGTATTTAATCAATTTATATGAGACAACAACGTCTCTTTTTTGCGAAGTAATCCCCTGCCGGAGAATGACATTTACCCCGGCATAGAAGGAAGCAATTTAGAGAGCGCCACTGTAAGTGAAGATGGTGCACTCAACGCCCATATTTTCAAGGGTCGTTTTCAGTTGAGAGTCAAGTTCTCCCCTGATTGTCAATGTGACTGATTTAAGTCTCTCATCAAAAATCAAATTCTTGATTTCTTCTGCTACCATTGCAGCTTTTTCCTGCTTTTCGTCTGCATTCATAATAAATTACTGGTGCCGCAGAGCTCTCCACATTGGCGGTAAATGGGATTATACAAAAAAGCGTGAGAACTGTACCTGTTGCTCGTCCCACGTTCTGAGGCTCTGGTAATGCCCGGTAAAGTTGAACGAGCAAACGTGCAGAGGCCTCACGCAGAATATGAGGATATACACGCCGAGTGCCCACGCTCGCGCGCGGACGCCGACGGAATATATATACACATATCCACAAGGCATCTACTGTTTGCTGCATCCTTGACTTTACCAATGAAATTTACCAGATTTCAGAACGTCAAGAAGTAGCGTCGAGTAAACGCTTTCCATTATGTAAGTGCCGTACCCTCCCGCATTACCCGCCATCGCGGCCTCTGCGTTACGGTCGACTTTGCAAAGATATTACTTTTTCTTTTTTAGCACAAAATAGTGGTAAATATCGCGTCTCCGACGCTCAGAGGTGGATGGGTGTGTTGCACCATATCCCCGCTCGCAAGCGAACGGGGTTAACAAGATGTTCGGCCTCCGGCCGAAAGAGGGCGAGGAGTGGAGCACTCGGAGGGCGCGGAGACCTCGGAGAGATCAGAGAGATCGGAGGGAGGGGGACGAGGAGTGGGGTGCGGCCCCGCCGGGGACGATAGAAGGGTTGATTGCACCATATCCCCCGCTCGCAAGCGAACGGGGTTAACAAGATGTTCGGCCTCCGGCCGAAGGAGGGCGAGTAGTGGAGTACTCGGAGAGCGCGGAGAGATCGGAGGGAGGTCGGACAAGTCAGACACATAAGTGTCCGGTAAAAATTTTAACATTTGGGGATCCCTTAGGAATAATAGTCC
>CAYSKE010000104.1:0-7651 GCA_964431465.1 uncultured Muribaculaceae bacterium
CGAGAGGATATAATCCTTTTTGTCGGGGAAGTACACTTTCAGGTAGTGACGCTTGTTGATCGGGTCATTGGGAAACAGCGTCTGCACAAACATGCTGTTGTCCCTCTCCTCGCCTATATTGTCATAGCCGTCGGTGTGGTATTGCATGATGCCGTTGCGGTTCACGATTGCGAACTCAAACGGTAGATCCAGACCATTGTTAGCCAACTCAGTGTGCAGATAGGTCCTGATAGCGGTCGAGTCGGCGCGCTCCTCGATAGGGCGGTTGCTCGACTGACTTATTATGTTGAGGATCACCTCATCGATAAGGCCACGCTGATAGAGATATTGCCCTTTCAGCATTTCCTGCATCGACTTGTAGTTGTTGAAGTTGGTTCCCTGTCCGTTCTGGAGCTTCGAGATCTTGTCATTGTCGGCTTTGATGGTGAGGTCGCCCTGCACGCCGCTTTGAGTCGTGAAAGAGTAGACGATTCCCTCAAGCCGCGTCGATGAGCCGCCGATAGCGGTTGTCTCGATGCGGTCAACATCCTCCTCAAGATAGTAGCGGGTTTCATCCTGCTCAAGAAGTGACGTGACGGCATACAGACTGCGGCGGACACCCTCGCTAAACTGATCGTCGCGCATCTTTATCATGTTTTTCATATACATGATTTGCATCGACAACAGTCCGGCAAAAGTCAGAACCATCAGTATGGTCAGTATCCAGATTGTAGACTTTTTCATTATATCGGTTGTTCGACTGCGGCCGACATCTCGGAAGGATGTGGAGCCCTCTCAAAGTTGTTTACCGCAAATCGCTCTCTTTTGTTTTAATTATATATGATTAACAATTAAGTCTCGTTTATGTTTACAAAAATAAAGCCTGAGGGGGCAACTTAATTAACACTTTTGGTTAATTTTTATATAAAAACGTGTAATAACTCCCTTTTTTCACTGTTTTCCGGCTCTGAAACCCTCATTCATTCCCCGCTCTGCTGCTTCTTCCCCTGTTTCTATACAACATTTAATACCTAAAATTTGTGGTTGTTGCCCGATTAATTGTAAATTTGTTAAGATTTATTTCTAACATTCATCCACTCAAAGATGCTGAATAAATATATGCCTCGTCTGCGTGACGGGCTGACTTGTCTTTACAGATCCCGAAATTTCTGGGGATATATTTGTGCCTTAGTCCTGTGCGCGATTATTGCTTTGGCATTCTTCCATCCCGATGCTATAGAAGGGAATCAGCTTAATCAGTATGATATTCAGCAGGGATCGGCCAACGGGCATGAGACCAAACAGTGGTATGAAGCTACAGGCGAGCGCCCGAGGTGGACCAACTCCCTCTTCTCCGGAATGCCTACATTCCAGATCTCACCATCCTATCCCTCCGACAGCATGTTCCGGTGGATCGACACCCTCATGCGTGCCGGGCTCCCCTCGCCGTCTGGGCTGCTTTTCTCGATGATGGCCGGATTCATCATCCTTGCCGCATGCATGCGTCTGCGGTGGTATTATGCACTGATAGGAGCGGTTGCATGGGGATTTTCCTCCTACTTTATCATAATCATCGGGGCGGGGCACTTGTGGAAATTTATAACGCTTGCCTACGTCCCCCCCGTCATTGGAGGCGTGTTGCTCGCCTTGCGTGGCCGCTGGATCACAGGCGGTGCTGTGGCTTCCATCTTCGCCATGATGCAGATTTCATCCAACCACGTGCAGATGAGCTACTATTTCTGCTTCCTTATCGTCGGGCTCGTTATAGCTTATCTCATCTCCTCCTTGCGTCGCAAGGAAGTGGTCGAGTGGGGGAGAGCTGTGGCTGCGCTTGCTGTGGCAGCCATGCTTGCAGTCGGAGCCAATCTCCCGTCGCTCTACAACACCTATGCCTACTCAAAGGAAACCACCCGTGGCGTGGCGACCGAACTTTCTGAAAGTGGAGCCTCAAAGGGACTCGACAAAGACTACATTACCATGTATAGCTATGGTCGTGCCGAATCCTTCTCACTGCTCATCCCCGACGTGAAAGGTGGTGCCTCCATCAAGCCTGTGGGGGGTGAACTCCGCCAGCTCAGTCTCGCCGACCTCCCCGACGCACAGGCTATGATAGCCGACGGCAAAACCGACAATTTTACATCACAGTACCTCAACTACGTCTCACAATATTTTGGTGAACCTGAGGGCACCAATGGCCCTGTCTATGTCGGTGCTGTCATCTGCGCTCTTTTCCTTTTGGGATGCCTCATCGTGCGCGGCCCCCTCAAGTGGACTCTCATTGCGCTCACCGCGCTCTCCATCCTGTTGGCGATGGGACGCAACTGCATGTGGCTCACCGATCTTTTCATTGACTATTTCCCGCTCTACAATAAGTTCCGCACCCCTGAGAGCATTCTGGTAGTAGCGGAGTTCTGCATGCCGCTGCTTGGAGTCCTTGCACTGCGTGAGTGGTTCAGGGTGCCCGATGCGTGGACGCGCTATCGCCGTCCCTTCATCGTCGCTTTCGGCGCGCTCTCTCTGCTTTGTCTGCTTGGCGTGTTCTTCCCGGGATTCTATGGTTCGGCTGTCACCGACTCCGATATTCAGATGTCCTCCATGATCGGCTATCAGCTTTCTCAGCAAGGCTACCCCGCCGAAGCTATCGCTGCATTCAATATCGACAATCCGGTCATCTACTCCGCGGTAGAGCGTTTGCGCTATGGCATGGTCGAGGCCGACAGCCTCCGTAGCCTCATCTTCATTCTTGCGGCCGCGATCTGCCTTTGGGCGGCTGCCGCTCGTTTCGTTAAAGTGTGGTTGTCGCTGGCAGGAATATCGGTTCTTATCCTTGCCGATCTCTACACCGTCGACAAGCGTTATATCAACCACGAGAGTTTCTGCGCGCCCGCTTTGTCGGCTGCCGATCCTTTCCCCCTCAGTGCCGCTGACCGCACAATCCTTTCCGACACATCCGCCCACTATCGTGTGCTCGACATCCCCCGTTTCTATCATCCTGCTCCATCCTATCATCACAAAGCTATCGGAGGCTACCATGCGGCCAAGCTCACCCGCTATCAGGACATGATAGAGCGTCACCTGTCGCATTTCCCCTCAGGCATCCCCACCGAAGCCGACTACAACATTCTCAATATGCTCAATGGTCGTTATGTTGTAGGGCGCGACGGGCAGGTAGTTGTCAACCCCGATGCTTTGGGCAACGCATGGCTCGTCAGCGATCTGACGTGGGTCGACACCCCCGTCCAGGAGATGGAGGCTCTTGACAGCATTGACCCCGCCGTCACAGCGGTAGCCGATGCAAAGTTCCGCGACACGCTGAAAGCACCGGCAGCTGCCCCTCAACCCACCGACACTATCCGCCTCACCTCCTACGCCCCCGACCGCATGGTCTACCACGCATCGGTCAAGCAGCCATCGCTTGCTGTCTTCTCCGAGGTTTATTTCCCGTGGGGGTGGAAAGCTACCATTGATGGTGTTGATGTGCCCCTCGGCCGCGTGGATTATCTGCTGCGTGCCCTCAACATCCCTGCGGGCGATCACACAGTGGTCATGTCGTTCGACCCACCGTCGTTGCACATCACGACCATTATAGCCCGCATATCCATCATTCTCATTTATCTCTGGGCGATCTTTGCTCTGCTTTATGCTCTTGCAGTACCGAAGTACCGGAATGACGACAACGATTGATTTTGCATAACAGGATGTTTGACTGGCTTAAACGACAAAGATCTTCGCGTGGATTCGGCATACACTCGCCGTTTGCCTATAATTTCGTCCTCAACGTTCTCAGGGAGAAATGCCCCTATTACGCCTACGATGAAATCATGGAGCACGACAATCGCCTCATCTTCCGCATCGCGCTCAGTCTGTGTCCTTCCGAGATACGTGGTGGAGCTGTTCCCCGCGAGGTGACCCGGAATCTCCCCTCCGTGTCACGCGATCGGGGCAACCATCCTTTCCCGCTCTATGTGGTCACCAAAGCTACTCCCTTTGTGTCTGAGGAAATATCCGCGCCCTTTGCAGCACTCTTCCTCGACATGGATGCCGATATGAAAAAGAGTCTTCGCGCCCTCACCGACAGCCTGACTGACTACGGTATGGTCTTCAGTAACCCGCATCGGGCAGTTGTCGTCGCCGACCGCAATCTGCCGAGGCAGGATTTCAGCATAAACTTCTGATATGGCGTTTCTGGTATTGATCGGTGCTTTGGTTCTCGTTGGCGTGGTGCTCCGTCTGCTGCACCACGATGATCCCCCCGCATCATCCACCGCCGACGAAACGCCTCCATCCTCCTCAGTCGACATCGATGAGCCGGAAATATGTTGCGGATTGCATGAGATATGCAGCAAGTCGGCCGAGAGAGCCGGTGAAATTGTCTACTTCGACGATGAGGAGCTCGACCGCTTTGCGCAGCGCGACGACGCTACCACCTACACTTCTGCCGAGATAGAGGAGTTTCGCGACATACTCATGACGCTCCCTCCCGATGAAATTGCCCAGTGGCAGGAGAGTCTCGCCATGCGCAAAATTCCCCTCCCCGCTGAAATACGCGACGAGATGATTCTTCTGCTTGACGAAATTGCCCTCAGGCCAGTGAAAACATCCAACTGACAGACGATGGAATTCCTTGAATACGCTTTCTTCCGTAACGCCGTTTGGGGCATACTGTTCAACAGCATTTGTGCTGCCATTATCGGCACCTACATCATATCGCGCCGCATGGTGGCCATAACCGGCGGAATCACCCATGCCTGCTTCGGCGGACTGGGACTCGGATATTTCCTCGGCTTCAATCCGGTCATCACAGCCTCCATTTTCGCCGTTTTCTCCGCTCTTGGAGTCGAGTGGATGTCGGTGAGGCATCGGGTCAGGGAAGATTCCGCCATTGCGGTAATCTGGGCTTTCGGCATGGCTATCGGAGTGCTCTTTGTCTTCCTCACTCCGGGCTATGTGCCTGAGCTCAACGCATTTCTTTTTGGCAACCTTCTCACCATCACCCGTGCCGACATAATCACCTTCGCGATCTACACGGCATTGCTTCTCCTCATCTATATCTTTGCGTTCAAAAAAGTGGTGGCAGCCGCATTCGATCGTGATTTTGCTGCCGTAGCCGGGCTTCCAGTGAAGTTGCTCAACACCACAATGACCATAATGATAGCCATAGGAGTGGTGCTTACAATCCGCATGGTCGGCATCATGCTCCTGATGTCGCTCTTCTCCCTTCCGCAGATGATTGCCGAGACACGCTGTGTGCGTTTCCGCAGCATGACGGTTGCGGCAGTCATAATCTCCGTGATAACTTGCCTCTCAGGGCTGTTTATTTCAGCCTATATCGACGTCCCCTGCTCGGCTGTGATCGTCATTTTGCAAGTCCTGCTCTTTGTCATTGCCCGCATCTTCTCACCCCGCAAAAACTGAATCATAATAAATCAATCACAATACCTACATCTTGATGAAATTAAAAAACATTATCCTTCCGGTTGGATCGCTTCTGCTGTGTGGAACCATGACCGCACAGAGAGTCGACATATCACCGGTTCCCCAGCAGATCGAGTGGGGCAAGAAAGCCTTTGATCGACCGGGTGCATTCAATATTACCGGCGACAAGACTGCCGACCCTCAGGCTGTCGCGCTGCTTAAAAGCGTCTTCCCGCAGGGAAAAGGTGTGAAACTCACCATAGGCGAGCGTGGCGACAAAGCCGTTTCATCAGTCAGCAGCCTCATCCCTCAGAAGCCGCAGGGCTATTACCTCAAAGTCACCCCCGAGGAGGTCATCATTGCCGGAAACGACGAAACCGGTACTTACTACGGTGTGCAGAGCTTCCTTGCACTTGCTTCAATGCCCGAGGTTATGAGCGTGGAGATCACCGACTGGCCTGTGACTCCCAACCGCGGCATTGTCGAGGGATTCTATGGCAACGCATGGAGCTTCGACGATCGTGTCAGCCAGTTTGACTTCTACGGAAAGAACAAACTCGACACCTACATCTACGGCCCCAAGGACGACCCCTATCACCGTGAGAAGTGGCGCGAGTTCTACCCCGCCGAAGATGCCGAGCGTCTCCGTGCCCTCAATCAGGAGGCGATGAAGCGCAAAGTGAAATTTGTGTGGGGACTCCACCCGGCCGGCGATCACTCGTGGCAGGAGGACGACAACATTGCCACCGTGCGCAAGTTCGAGCAGATGTACGACCTCGGTATCCGCAACTTTGCCGTATTCTTCGACGATGTTTTCGGCATACATGCCGACGGTAAGAAGCATGCCGAATACATGGAGTATATCATGGAGAACTTTGTCAGGAAACACCCCGACATCGAGACCCTCATCATGTGCCCCTCGCTCTACAACAAGCGTTGGGAGCCCCGCTTCCAGCCCACCTACCTCGAGGACATCTCAGTTATCGATCCTTTCGTGCAGATCATGTGGACCGGAAACTCGGTGGTGGATATGATTGACGTTGCCGACATGGAGTGGGTCAACCCACGCATCGGCCGCAAAGCCTACATCTGGCTCAACTATCCTGTGACCGACTACTGCATCGACCACCTCCTCATGGGCCCGTTCACAGGCAACGACACCGATGCTGTTGCTATGGTAAGCGGTTTCACCGCCAACCCCATGGAGTATGCCGAAGCATCAAAAGTCAGCCTCTACGGCACTGCCGATTTCCTTTGGAATCCCGAAGCCTACAACGCCGGAAACGCGTGGGAAAGAGCGCTCAAGGTTCTTGTTCCCGACCACACTCAGGCCTTCCGCATTTTCAGCCTCTACAACGTCGACCTCGGGCCAAATGCTCACCAGCTGCGTCGCCTCAACGAGACGCTCGATTTCAAGGCGCTCATCGACCGCTACGAGCAGGAGATGAACAACAGCTACTCCGTGCAGGGAGCCAAAGCATTCGAGCGTGAATTCAACAAAATCAGTGCAGCCTCCGCCGAGCTCCTTGACGCCGCCGACTCCAACCGTCTGCTCTCCGAGATCAAGCCTTGGCTTGAGGCTGGCGTACTCATCGGCAAGAGGGGAGTGGCAGCCACAGCCATGTACAATGCACTCTCTACCGGCAACGACAAGGCATTTATCGACAACTATCTTATCTACAAAGATCTCACCGATAAAGCCAACGCGCTCACGTCGCGTGATTTCGAGGGCTCCATCAAAGTCGCTCATCCCAGAGTGGGCACACTCCATGTCGAGCCCTTCATCCGCCGCAGCGTTGCAAAAATGGTTGACACCTACAAGGCCACAAGCGATTATCGTCTTGACGTGTTCCCCCAGCTGCTCCTCGACAACGTCACCTACAAGATCAAAGTGGGCAACAAGTATCTCGGCAACCCCGATGCCGGACAGGTTGGCGGCGCTCCCGTGCTTCAGGACACCGAGGACGACGTGAATCCCGACCGTCAGATATGGCGCTTCGTCTTTGATCCGGAGACCAACGGCTACAGCATCACCAATGCCAAGGACGGACGCTTCCTCAACGACCTGTGCCAGTTTGCCGAAGTGCCCTTCGACGCCAACTACCACACATTCGACATCCAGCCCAGTGGCGACGGTTATACTATCATTAACCGCAGCAACGGCTACCTCGTTTATTGGGAAGTGCAGGACGGCAAAGTGACCCGCGTCTACGAGCCCGACAATCAGGCCGTCTTCACCCTCATCCCCGTCCGATAA
>CAYSKE010000105.1:0-7563 GCA_964431465.1 uncultured Muribaculaceae bacterium
GGTCACTTGCCGATGCAGAAGCGAGAGAAGATGGTGGTGAGGAGGTCGGGGGTGGTGATGTCGCCGGTGATGGTGGCGAGGCTGTCGATAGCCTGGCGGAGATGGTGGGCGACGAGGTCGGGGGGGAGTCCGGCGGTGAGGGCGGTGTGGGTTTCGGTGAGTCGATCGCGTGACTGCAGGAGTGCCTGACGCTGACGCTCGTTGGTGATGATGGCGTCGCCGGGCTGATAGCCTGTGCGGGGGCGGGCTATGCGCAGGATGGCGTCGCGCAGGATGGAGAGTGTGGCGGGATCGGCGGTGGTGTGTGTGAGGGGGGCTTCAATCTGCATCTCCCCTATCCCGGGCAAACGGGTGAGGTCGCTGAAAAGCTTGCGGACGGCTTCTGAGGGATCAGTGGCTGTATCGGTCTTGGTGACAACGGGAAGGAGGATATGATTACCGCTGAGCGCGGGGCGAAGATGCTCCCAGATGGAAAAAAGTCGGTCGGGGGTCGTCGAATGGTCAATTAACCATAAAACGAGGGGGGCATCGTGTATAACTTTGCAAGTGCGATTGATGCCCTCGCGCTCTACAGGATCGTCGGTATCGCGGAGTCCGGCGGTGTCGGTGACGCGGAACAGCGTGTCGGCTATGCTGAATGTGTCCTGAATGGTGTCGCGTGTGGTGCCGTGGACGTCGGACACTATGGCGCGGTCATCGTCCAAGAGAAGATTGAGAAGTGTGGATTTTCCTGCGTTTGTAGCTCCTGCAAGCGCGATGGGGTAACCGTGGAGTATTGCCTGACCGGTTGTGTAGGAGTCGGTCAGGCGGTCGATGCGGCTGATAATGTCGGTAGTGAGCTGAACGAGTGTCGAGCGTGAAGCGAACTCAACATCCTCCTCTGAGAAATCGAGCTCAAGCTCAAGGAGGGATGCAAGTTCGATGAGGCGTTCGCGCAACTCGCGTATGCGGCCGGTGAGGGAGCCTTTGAGCTGATGTATGGCTATGCTGTGCGCTCCGGCCGTGCGTGCGGCAAGGATATCGGCCACGGCTTCGACCTGAGCGAGATCGAGGCGTCCGGCAAGGTAAGCGAGGCGGGTGTATTCGCCGGGCTCTGCCATGCGGCACAAGCGGGTGTCGATGAGCAGACGGAGAAGTCGCGACTGGACGTAGACGGAGCCGTGGACGGAAATTTCGACGGTGTCGTGGGAGGTGTAGGAATGCGGGGCACGGAAGACTGTCGCTACGGCCTGATCAAGTGTGTTGCCGTCGGTGTCGACGATCTCCCCTACTGCTGCTGATGCGTGGCGCACGGATGCGAGATCACGGCCTCGCCACACTGACTGCACTGCCTCAATCGCCCGTGGGCCGCTAACTCTTATCACTGCTATGCCTCCGATACCGGGAGGGGTGGATATGGCGCAGATGGTGTCGGTGGTGTGGCTCATCGTCCGGTGGAAAAGTTATGGAAGTCAAAGGTGGACTCGATGGCTGTCTGCAACGAGTCGGGAAGCGTGGAAAAGAAGTCGTGACCGGTGAGTGCCTCGACCTGATCGACTGTCATTGCACACTTCTGCATTCCCCCCTCGACTTTGCCGTTGTTCATGATGAAGCCGATGGTGGCGGGAGCACCGTCGGCGCGGCGATAAAGCACGACTTTGAAAAATGAGGGTGGAACGACTACGCCGGTGTCGCCTATTGTGGTGCTGTAGCCCTGAGTCATCACGGGGCCGCAGATGACGACGGCAGTGCCGAGGCTGTCGACAGTCGCGATATTGCGGCACGCCTGCTCGAGCTTGTTCCACGCTCCGGTGTTGAGCGATGTTGCCTGCGGAGCGATGTTGGTGAGAAGGAAGCAATCCTTCATGGCCTGCGCGTCCCATTTCATGTCGGCTGCCGGTGCCATGTGACCGCGGTCGTAGCCTGACTGACGGTAGTCGGACACCGAGGCGCACCCGCTCACATTGCGGTCAGCAGCAAATGAGCCAGTGTCGCGCGACACTACCGGGTTGCCGAGACGGTCAGCGTCGAGAGTCCAAGCCACCCAGTTGGGGATGTGGGTGACGGGGTTGAAAGAGACGGTAAAACCGGTGTAACCGAGCATGATCTCGTCGAGATCGGGATTGGTTGATGCAACAGCGTATTCGCTCCAGTCGCCGGGAATAGCCGATGCTGCGCGTGATGATTTTGAGCCACCGGCATGTTCGGGGATAAGAAACGCCAGCGCGATGAGAAGCAGACAGACGAGGAGTATTGCCTGACGCATACCGTTGCGTCGTTTGCGCCGACGTGCCATTTTTGCCTGATAGGTGGTGCGTTTTGCCATTTAGGTTTCTGAAGTGAAGTGTTGATCAGACAGCGGGAAGTGACTGCGCCTGAAGCTTGCGGTAGAGGTCGAGGGCATAGACATCGGTCATGCCCGACACGTGGTCGAGGACGGCCTGAATGCGCCCGTAGAGCGACGGCGCGTGTGCATCGTACTGTCCGGGGATCTTGGAGAGGAGAAGTTTGGAGTAACTGAGACCGGGATTTGTGACCGCTCCGATGAGGTGCTGCATGAGCGACGTGATGATGCGGTGTCCGGCAAGCTCGACATCGACAACTTCGGGAGCGTCGTAGATGCGCGAATAGGATAGCTTGGCACAGCGGGCATAGGCTTCTTTCTCGCGCTCCGGCAGGCTCTTGATAAGTGTCGAATCAAACGTGCCGTCGAGAATTTCCTGCTCGTGGCGCACAAAACTGGCTGCACAGCACTCGACAAGGCGACCGATGACACATGAGCGCAGATAGCCGATCTTTTCGTTGGGATCATCTACGCCGTCCATCACCTCGTGCATACGCGCGAGCCGCTCCGGCGGGAAGAATGCGCTCAGATGCTCGATCACCGTCTCGGTCGAAAGGATTTTGAGCTTGTGAGCGTCCTCTATATCCATCACCTCATAGCAGATGTCGTCAGCAGCCTCAACGATATAGACAAGCGGGTGGCGGGAGTAGACCAACGGCTCTCCGGGAGCACTGAGTCGCTTCATGCCCAGCTCATCAGCGATCTTGATGAAGTCAGCAGCCTCTGAGGTGAAGAAACCGAATTTGCCACGCTCCCCCGCTGCCGATGACTCATGGGGATATTTCACGATGGAAGCAAGGGTGGAATAAGTCATGGCAAAGCCACCGATGCGGCGGCCGCGGAACCGGTGTGTGAGCAGACGGAAAGCGTTGGCATTGCCCTCGAAACGCGTGATGTCGGACCACTGCTGCGGAGTGAGACTGTCGCGCAGATGGCGTCCCTCCCCCTCGCTGAAATAGGTGGAAATAGCCGTCTCCCCCGAGTGACCGAAAGGAGGGTTGCCGAGATCATGGGCGAGACACGCCGCCCCGACAATCTCTCCGGCAAAGTCAAGGCACTCCACCCACGGCTCATTGCGGTACTTCACCCGCAACTGGCGCACGACCTCATTGGCGAGCGAGCGACCCACGCACGACACCTCGAGGCTATGGGTGAGACGGTTGTGGACGAACACACTGCCGGGCAGAGGGAAAACCTGAGTCTTATTCTGCAAGCGCCTGAAAGGTGCCGAGAAGACCAGACGGTCATGATCGCGCTGGAAGTCGCTGCGCAGTCCGCGCTTGCGGGGATCATGATAGTTCTCGAGCCCGAGACGCTTGTCGCATATCAGTCGGTTCCAATCCATGCGCGTTCAGTCTTTTCGGTCGGCATCCTCAATCTCCGAGTCGAGTGCAGCCGTGTCGGCCACGGTGAGATCATCGTAGTTCTGATAGAGGAAATCATTGTAGGGGAAACGCGCGAGATGTATCTCTTTGGCACGCTCATAGAGCACACGTTTCAGTTCGTCGATATTCAGCCCCTTTTTAGCTGAGATAAACACGCAGCTGCCGGGAGCGAGCTTACCCATCCATGTTTCCTTGAGTCGCTCAAGCGAGATATTTTCGCGACGTTCGGGCGACAGATCATCGGGATCCTTGGGTGTGTAGCTGAACGCGTCAATCTTATTGAAGACCATTATCACGGGTTTCTCTGCCGTATCACCGCAGATGTCGCGCAGAGTCTTGTCGACAACGGCAATCTGCTCCTCGAAACCGGGATGGCTTATGTCGACTACATGCACAAGGATATCGGCCTCGCGCACCTCATCGAGAGTCGACTTGAAAGAGTCGACAAGATGCGTGGGGAGCTTGCGGATGAACCCTACAGTGTCGGTAAGCAGGAACGGAAGATTGTCGATGATCACCTTGCGGACAGTAGTGTCGAGTGTTGCGAAGAGCTTGTTCTCGGCAAACACGTCGCTTTTGCTAAGCAGATTCATGAGCGTCGACTTGCCGACGTTGGTGTAGCCCACGAGGGCGACGCGAGTGAGCTTCCCTCGGTTCTTGCGCTGAATCGACTTCTGGCGGTCGATCGACTTCAGTTCCTCCTTCAGCCGGGCGATGCGGTCAAGGATAATGCGTCGGTCGGTCTCGATCTGCGTCTCACCGGGACCACGCATGCCGATACCGCCTCGCTGACGCTCGAGGTGAGTCCAGAGGCGTGTGAGTCGCGGCAGCAGGTATTGATACTGCGCCAGCTCAACCTGAGTGCGGGCGTTGGCTGTCTGCGCGCGTTTTGCAAATATGTCGAGAATAAGCGAGGTGCGGTCAAGTATCTTCACCTGAAGCTCGCGCTCTATATTCGACACCTGCTTGGTGGTCAGGTCATCGTCGAAGATCACCATGCCTATGTCGTTGGTCTGCACATAGTCCTTTATCTCCTCGAGCTTACCTTTACCCACAAACGTGCGCGGGTTGGGATAATCGACCTTCTGCGTGAAACGCTTGACGGTGACCGCCCCGGCTGTGTCGGCAAGAAAGGCCAGTTCATCAAGATACTCCTTTACTTTCGCTTCATCCTGCTGCGGCGTGATGAGTCCGACGAGCACGGTGCGCTCGGTCGTCTCTTTATCTATAATAAATTCTTTCACTTTCTCTGATGAATTAAATGTATATAGTTAAAACGTCGGCGGGGGCACATAAGTTAGAAATCAGATCCGGTAAACTGTGCACCTCCCGACACAGCCCCCTGCTTTTCTTTCACCTTGGTGTTGAAGTTGAACGTGACCGACAGAGCGATATTAGGGAATTTGGGGCGGACGTCGGTATAGGATTCAAGCCCGTCGGCAATGCGCGAGCTATAATAGCGGGCAGTGTGAAACACGTTATGAACCACGAGCGACGCCCACAAGGTGTTACTGACTATCTGCTGGCGCACGGCGAGATCAAAATAGCAATAGGCTTTCTCGCGTCCCTGACTCAGAACCGTGGGGCCGACAAAGTTGGCATCAAACTGCATCTTTGTCGTGGGGCCGAGTGTGAAATTGTTGATCAGTGCAGCGGAATAACTCACGTTGGACGCCGAGGTACATCCCTCATATTTTCCGATGAATTTATAACCGAAAACACTGCCGTTGAGATTGGCCGTCCACCATGGCGCAAACCTGAACCGTGAGGAAATTTCAAGTCCTATCGTGCGGTCGTCGCCCGCATTCACGAGCGAGTCAAGTGTCACTCCCGGCTCATAAGGGACGCGCACACGCTGCGCCACATCACTGCGGCTGCGCCAAAAGGCGGTTGCAGTCACCGAGTTGTCGTTGCCGAAATTATGATTGTAACCGATCTCGGCCGAGTGCACATAGGCCGGGCGTATGTCGGGGTTACCGACCAGCTTGGTATAGTAGTCCTCATAAGTGATATAAGGCTCAAGCTGCCATATACCGGGGCGCACGGTGCGGTAGGAGTAGCCTCCCATGAAGTTGCCCTTGTCGCTGATGCGGTAAATCATGTGGGCCGACGGAAAGAGATTCCAACGCTTGATGTAGCGGTCGGCTCCGGCCACGGCAATAGTCAGTTCGTCGATAGTGTGATCCCCACGCAGTCCTGCATCGATTTCGACCGAGCCGGCCTTCTGATTGACCATAGCGTAGAGCGAATGAATCTGGCGGCGGTAGAAGAACGGAGCGTACATATCGTCCTGCCAGACAAAATCGGTGAGACCGCGATCCCAATATTTGATCGAGTAATCGCCATGCTCGCTGTACGACACATATTGGTAACCGGTTTCCAGATGTCCGTCGTCATTATAGTTGAGACGATAGGAAGCCGTGCCGTCGAAATCCCAGTGGTGTTCATCCTCATATCCGCGCGTGCCCTCATATCTCACTCCCGCAGCATCAAAGAGGTTACTTTCGGTGTACTCAACACTGTTCCAGTCGTAGCGCAGACGCCCGTTCACATCTATGCGGTCTCCCCTCTCGTTGAGAATCCACGCATAGGTCGTGGATACCTGAGCCAGATGTTTGGTGTTTCTTATCACGTCGTGAGCGTCGTAGACATTGTCGTTTATGACTTGACCCTGATATTCACGATGCTCGTTGTAGGCCATGTGTCCGCCACGCTCCGTCCGCGTCCGACCATGCTGCGCCTCGACGTTCAGGCGGTGTTTACCGCGATCCATCTCCCACCCGGCTATGGCAATATAATTGGATGGTGCTGTGTAGCGCGTTCCGTCGGCCTTGGATGTGGTGAGATAATCGTCGACAAGCGTGGTTTTGGTCTGACTGAAATCACTCTTGTTTTTCAGGCGGTTGGCAATGCCGCCGAGATACCATCGGTTGCTGCCTGTCACGTAAGCAAGGTTCAGGTCAAAATCATAGGCATTCATCGTGCTCTCGCTCGCCGATGCCGTTGCCGAAAGTCCGCGTCGCGTCTGCCGGCGTGTAGTGATGTTGATTATACCCACATCGCCATCGGTGCGGTAGCGTGCCGACGGAGTCGTGATAATCTCTATGTTTTCGATCGATGCCGAGGGAATCTGCTCGAGAGCCTGCGTGCCGTCGAGCATACTCTTTTTACCATCGACATACACCAGAAAGCCCGAACTACCACGAAACGAGATCTCACCATCGGAGTCAACCCTGACCGACGGCATCGACTTCAACACATCAGCCGCCGTACCGGCTGCCGCAGTGAGCACCGACTGAGCGTTGATTTTCTGCCGGTCGAGCTTATATATCACCTTTCCACGCTCGGCCGTCACCACCACTTCGTCAAGTCCTACATCCTGCACATGAAGCTGAATGATGCCGAGATCAACTGTTTCGTTACCGCTCAAAGAAATATCGCTATGAACATACGTCACATATCCCACAAGTTGCACCGATAGGCTATACACTCCTTTGCGGTTCACAGAAATCTCAAAATCACCTGTCTCGCCGACGATGGCCGACCCGACAGCCACGCTATCGGGAGTCAACAACACCGCCACGGCTCCGGTAGCGGGATCCTGCGTGTCGGAATCCATCACTTTGCCCTTGACCACAGCAGCAACAATCCCTTCGGGCAACAAGAGCGACAAAAGCAATGTGATTATGTTAAGAATGCGGCGCATATTCAGTTACTAACAATCTTTCAGGCAATAAATTTACAAAATTATTTTTGATTTCGGCACTTTATGCCGTCAGACTTGTCTGACCCGTCTGACACATAAGTGTCCGGTAAAGAAATTAACATTTAGCCATATATCTTTGATCTTTAATA
>CAYSKE010000106.1:0-7544 GCA_964431465.1 uncultured Muribaculaceae bacterium
ACATATCCCGGAGGCGCGCCCACCAGACGGCTGACGGTGAACTTCTCCATATACTCGCTCATATCCACTCTGATGAGAGTGTCAGCCGAGTCAAAGAGATATTCGGCCAGTTTCTTGGCAAGATGCGTCTTACCCACGCCCGTCGGACCGAGAAACATAAACGTGCCTATCGGCTTGTTGGGATCTTTCAGTCCCAGACGGTTACGCTGGATGGCTTTGACGATCTTTTCAATAGCAGTGTCCTGACCCACGATTTCCCGCTTCAGGGCCGGAGTCATCTCGCGCAGACGCGCACCCTCGGCCTGTGCCACACGCTGCACCGGCACGCCGGTCATCATGGCCACCACCTCAGCCACCTGCTCCTCATCCACAGTCACGCGATCCTTGTCGAGCTGACTGTTCCACCGCTCCTGAGCGGCTTCAAGAGCACGGCGCAGTTCATTCACCCGGTCACGGCAAGCCGCAGCCTTCTCGAAATTCTGCTCATCGGCTGCCTTGCGCTTCTCCTCGTCGACTCCGGCTATTTCTTTTTCGATAGCCTCGATCTCGGTCGGGACAGTCATGTTGGTGATGTGGGAGCGTGCACCCGCCTCATCCATAGCGTCGATAGCCTTGTCCGGGAAATTCCTGTCGGCCACATAGCGTTCGGTCAGGGTCACGCACGCGCGCAGTGCCTCATCCGTGTAGTTCACATTGTGGTGACTCTCATATTTTTCTTTTATATTATTGAGGATCACCAGTGTGTCGGCAGCCGATGTCGGCTCTACCATCACCTTCTGGAAGCGGCGTTCGAGCGCACCGTCCTTTTCGATATTCTTGCGGTACTCGTCGAGCGTTGTTGCGCCTATGCACTGTATCTCTCCGCGAGCCAGAGCCGGTTTGAGCAAATTGGCGGCATCCATCGACCCCGACGTGTTGCCGGCACCCACAATCGTGTGGATTTCATCGATAAATAGAATCACATTGTCATTCTTGGCAAGCTCGTCAAGTATCGCCTTGATGCGCTCCTCAAATTGTCCGCGGTATTTCGTACCTGCTACAACCGAAGCCATGTCAAGCGAGATCAGTCGCTTGTCAAAAAGCACACGCGACACTCTCCGCTCTACGATGCGAAGCGCAAGCCCCTCGACAATCGCACTCTTACCGACGCCCGGCTCACCGATCAGCACGGGATTATTCTTCTTGCGTCGGCTCAATATCTGCGCCAGACGCTCTATCTCGTTCTCGCGTCCCACTACCGGATCAAGTCGTCCCTCTTCGGCAGCGCGTGTCATGTCATTGCCATATCGGTCAAGAGCCGGAGTGTCACCCTTCCGTTTGCCACTGCTTTTCCCCGAGGCGGCCGACGTGCGGCGGGGCGTGCCATCCTCCTTGCTCGACGATGGCGGGAACTCGTCATCCTCATCGTCGATATCCTCCTCCTCGGCAGGGCCGTCATTGAATCCCGGCGCGCCGTTAAGACCGCGCAACACATCCGACAGCCGCTTATATGTCACATCGGCAGCCTTGAAAGGAGTCATGAAGTCCATCGACACCACCTCCGAGTTGTGGAACACCGCCATTAAAAGATGCTCGACATCAATCACATCGCTTCCGGCAAGACGCGACTCGAGAGCACTCAGTTTCACTATGCGGTTGGCAATATCGCTCACCGAGATCTCACGCACCGAATCGCTGTTTTTGTCAAACAGCATGCCGTCGAGTGTCTCGAGAAGCTGATAGGCCGACACATCCTCGGCAGCCTTTTCTATCATCTTGAACGGCCGACCCTGCGTGTCACGCATCAGAGCCAGCAGGAAATGCGCCGGAGTCACAAGGCGGTTGTTATGCCTTATAGCCTCACGCTGAGACTCCTCCAGCACTCGTTTGAATTGATCTGTATATATAGTGTTCATCTTTATTCAGTTAATAAAAAGCTTCTTTGTGGAGATTGCCAAAGAGTGTAGAAGCTAATTTTCTTGATTTACTTATAACAAGAACCATGCCAAACACACTTAAGTTCTATATATTTTTTATTTTTTTAGATATTGTCTAAATTTGGAGCATGAAAATTCTTAGAATCATAGCCTCACTGACGTTTTTCGTCGTGACATACCTCTGCGCCTGCGCCGAGACGCGCCTCCCGAAGCTCCCGGCCGACATGACATCTCCCTCTCAGCGCGCTGCCTACATCATGCTCCACATCTGGGATTTCCCGGAGAACCTCGCCTCGCCCGAAAGTGCCGAGCAGGCTCTCTCTGATTTCCTCTCGGTTGCCGATGCGCGCGTAGCCTCGCCCGCTGATTACGTTACTGCGGTAAACGCCCTCACGGCCAAAGCACAGGCCGCAGGAATCGACATCCTGTCACTGGCTGCGAAATACACCGCCGATCCCTATGCACCCTTTTTCAACGACGAGCTCTATCTACCCTTTGTGGATGCGGCACTTGCATCGAAAAAAATACTTGACGCCACCCCCGGACTTGCCGAACGGCTCACCTACGACCGCGCTTGCATCCTCAAGAACCGCGTTGGCACTCCAGCCACCTCCTTCTCCGCGCAGTTGCGTTCCGGCGAGACCGTGCCGGTTGAAAAGCTATTCTCCGCACCGCTCAATCTGGTCGTGCTTTTCGATCCCTTCTGCGACCACTGTCGGGAAATTCTTTCAGGTCTCTCCGAATCCGCTTCACTGGCCAAAGCCGTAGCCGACCGCCGCGTCAACGTCATTGCCGTCTGGATCGACGCGCAGGACTCGGCCGATGCACTCGCTTTCCCCACCACAGCCGGATGGAATGTCGTGGCCGACCGCACCGGCATCATGGACAAGGAGCTTTATGAGCTTCCCATCATGCCCTCGGTCTATGTCATCGACAACAAGGGCGTGGTAGTTGACAAAAATCTTGTCGAAATCTCGAAGATGCTTGCAGCACTTGGCCTTTCCGACTGACATGACACCTGATCCGCAGTTCCTCACATATCTTTCCGATGCCATAGGCACCGATGAAGCGCGCCGGCTCATAGATGAGATCTCGCAGGGCACGCCGGCGACCTCCGTCCGCATCAATCCTGCCAAACCGGCTGCGCTCGACATCCTTGCCGACGACTCTGCCCCGGTACCGTGGAACGCCCGTGGCCGTTATCTCACCGCACGCCCCCGTTTCACCTTCGATCCGGCATTGCATCAGGGACTCTACTATGTTCAGGAAGCATCATCAATGTTTGCCGGCTATGTCGCCGAGGCTGTCATCGGTCTTTTAGGCAACACTCCCGTCAATGTTCTCGACGCGTGTGCCGCCCCCGGTGGCAAAACCACAGCCATAGCCGACGTTCTCCCCGCCGGCTCAACTGTTGTCGCCAACGAGTTCGACCGCACCCGCTCGGCTATCCTTGCTGAAAACATCGCCAAATGGGGCAATCCGGCCGTCATAGTCACTCAGGGCGACACTGCCCGTTTCCGCAAGATGCGCGGTGCTTTCGACATTGTGCTTGTCGACGCACCCTGTTCCGGCGAAGGCATGATGCGCAAGGATCCCAAAGCCGTGGAGCAATGGAGCCCCGCACTTGTCACGCAATGCGTCGCGCGCCAGAAAGAGATTCTCGACAATCTTGCCGCCACAGTCACCCCCGGCGGTTTCCTCATCTACAGCACCTGCACATTCAACCGGCATGAAGATGAGGAAATCATAAACTGGCTTGTCGAGAGCTATTCATTTCAGCCCGTCTCATTGCCCGTCGACCCCGCGTGGGGTATCGTCACCACCGTAGCCTCCGGGGTGACGTGCTACCGCTTCATGCCGTCACGTCTGCGTGGCGAAGGGCTCTTTATGGCAGTCATGCGCCGTCCCGGCGACTACACACCATCCATCTCCCCCGTCTCGCGCTCCAAAGATAAACCGCTGCCACAGATCGCGTCGTGGGCTCCATCGCTTGCCATGCACCGCGATGCCGACTGCATCTATGGGCTGCCACCCGCATCTGTTCCGATGCTCAAAGAGCTCACCAAAAACGGCGTGAACACCATCTCGCCGGGCGTGGCCATAGCCACCGTGAAAGGGCGCGATTTCATCCCCGACACAGCCCTCGCTCTCTCCACCGCCCTCAACCCCGAGGCGTTTCCGGCCGTCCCGGTGAGCCGTAACGAAGCCATTGCCTACCTGCGCCGTGAAGCCGTCACTCTCCCCTCCTCCGCGCCACGCCACCACCTCCTTCTCACCTTCTCTGGCTATCCGCTCGGCTTCGTGAAGAATCTCGGCAACCGCGCCAACAACCTCTATCCCCTCCACTGGCGCATCCGCAGCAACCTCCCCGACTGATATCCCCATTTTTTGATAATTTTTATCAATTTTACTATACAAAACCACACTCTTTAGTGTTATATAAATAAGTGACCTTTGTGTCATTCACCTGCCGGGCTCGGCAAGAACCCATTTTTATTTGCAAAGATGACAAAGCAAAAAAAGAACTCTCAGGAAGCAAGCATATTTGATATTCTGCTTGCATTACCATTGTTTGCCGGTGTCAGCCGGGCAAGGCTTTCAGAAATTGTTGGAAACACGAGATTCCACTTCCTGAAATATGACACCGGTGAGAAAATCGTCAATGTAGGGGATCCCTGCACACATGTAAAATTCATCATATCAGGCTCGGCACGCCTCTCGGTAGCCAATGCCAATGATCGTTTCATTGTCAGCCAGACTATTGATGCACCGGGAGTCATCGCGCCTGAATACCTGTTCGGCCGACACACTTTCTACCCTTGCACTGCTGTTGCGCTCGTCCCCACAGGCATCATGCAGATTGCTAAAAACGACTACACCAAGTTGCTCAAAACCGACCATGTCTTCATGTTCAACTTCCTCAACCTCCTGTCGGTGAAAGCGCAGCAGGCCGAAGAGGGCATCATGTCGGTCACCACTGGCGCACTCGACCAGCGCATCGCCTATTGGATCACATCGCTCACTCAGCGCGTAGCCAAGGACATAACCCTCACTGCACGCAAGCGCGACCTTTATTCCATTTTCGGCGTGCAACGTTCATCATTTTTCGCCACTCTCGACCGGATGAAAGAAGAAGGCATTATCGATTATGACAACGACAGCGATGAGTTGCGCGTCATCTCCCGCGACAGGCTGCTGACGCTGCTCAACTTCCGGAACACTGAAAATTAAACGGCCAAGTGGTCATTTAACCATATTTCAAAGGTGTGGGCACGATTTGAGCTCACACTTTTTTCATCTTTGCAGTGTAAATAACATTCTTAACAGGAAACCTTATGAACACTGCATCTCACTCCACCCCCATTATTCTCGCATCCGACGCGATATGCGCCAAAGTCATCTACCGCGGATCAAGCATAATCTCCTTGAATCTGTCAGGCATGACATCTATGCCCGAGCTTTATCGCGCCGTAGCATCCGCCACACGCAACCTCCGCGGCATGGTCACCCTGTCGTTACGCAATCTCTCGCAGGGCTGGAACATCTCCCGTCCCCTCATGATCTCGGCATGACGCCCCCGGCTCACCCGTTGAGAGCCTCCTGATCCATCACGGCAAGCTCCCAAACGCTCATGGCGTTTTCCAGCCGTCGTGTCGCGGCAGCATGTTCGGCAAGCACTTCTGCCGACGCATCCCCGGCCGCCAGCTTATCCTCTATCGCCTTCTGCTCCGCCTCAAGCCGTGCCACCTCAGCCTCAGCTTCGGCCACCTTCTTAGCCGCACGCTTCTTTGCCTTGTCACGCTCACGCTGCTCTGCATAGGTCAGGCGCGGTGCAGCCGCTGTCGGCTCCACTCCACCTTGCGCTTGATTTGAAGCTGTAGGCTTCTCAGGTTCCTTCTTGATCTTGACCTCGGGAGTGGTCGAGCGTTCCAGTTCCGACAGCGAAGCCAACCGCTTCTTCTCAAGAAACTCATAGATTCCTCCCAGACATTCACGCACCTGTCCGCCACCAAACTCATACACCTTTTCAACCAGTCCGTCAAGAAATTCACGGTCGTGGCTCACCACGATCACCGTGCCGTTGAAATCCTTGATCGCCTGTTTCAGTATATCCTTCGTCTTCATGTCGAGGTGATTGGTCGGCTCGTCAAGTATAAGCAGATTCACCGGCTCAAGCAAGAGCCTTATCATTGCAAGGCGCGTCTTTTCACCTCCCGACAGCACCTTCACCTTCTTGTCCGAAGCCTCGCCTCCAAACATGAAAGCACCCAGTATGTCACGTATCTTCGTGCGTATGTCACCCACCGCCACATGATCTATCGTGTCAAACACCGTCAGCTCTCCGTCAAGCAGTTGAGCCTGATTCTGCGCGAAATATCCGATCTTTACGTTGTGCCCTATCTTAAGCGAACCCGTGAAAGGAATCTCCCCCATTATGCACTTCACCAGAGTCGATTTACCCTCGCCGTTCTTCCCCACAAAAGCCACCTTCTCGCCGCGTCGTAGCGTGAACGTCGCTCCGTCAAACACCTGATGATCCCCGTAAGCCTTCCCCACATTGTCAGCAATAATCGGGAAATCGCCCGAGCGGGGAGCCGGCGGAAACTTCAGATTCAGGTGCGAAGTGTCCACCTCATCCACCTCTATGCGCTCGATCTTGGCGAGCTGCTTCATTCGGCTTTGCACCTGCACGGCCTTTGTCGCCTTATATCTGAACCGCTCGATGAAATCCTCAGTGTCCTGTATTTGCTTCTGTTGATTCTGGTAGGCACGCATCTGCTGCTCGATGCGCTCCTTGCGCAGCTCCACATAGCGCGAGTAGTTCACACTGTAGTCATATATCTTGCCGAGTGAAATCTCGATCGTGCGCGACGTCACATTGTCGATAAACGCACGGTCATGGCTCACCAGTACCACCACATTCGCCTTGGTGATGAGGAAATTCTCAAGCCATTGGATCGACTCGATATCGAGGTGGTTGGTAGGCTCGTCGAGCAGAAGCACGTCAGGACGCCGCAGAAGTATCTTGGCCAGCTCCACACGCATGCGCCATCCACCCGAAAACTCCGACGTCGGACGATCGAAATCACCGCGGCTGAATCCGAGACCGAGCAGAGTCTTCTCAATCTCCGCATCGGCATTCTCCTTCTCCATCATCGCCACCTGCTCGGTAAGAGTGGTGAAGCGGTCGATCAAGCGCGCATATCCTTCCGACTCAAAGTCTGTGGCCGTCTCCACCTCGCGCGTCACCTCATCAAGCTCATTTCTAAGCGCCGAGATATGATCCAGAGCCGAAGCCACCTCCTCCCTGACAGTGCGCACATCCGATATCTCCATCTGCTGCGGCAGATACCCCACCGTCACGTCGCGAGGTATCACCACAGCACCCGACGTCGGTTGCTGCAGACCCGCGATAATCTTCAGCATCGTCGACTTTCCGGCACCATTCTTTCCCACAAGGGCGATTTTATCCCTGCGGTTGATCACATAATTTATATGGTCAAAAAGCGATTTGGCACTGAACTCTACCGAAAGATCATTTATGGAAATCATCGTTTGTAATCAGAAATGAAGTGACTTTTAGGACTGCAAAGTTACCTCAAAATCCCCGATCTACCGCACACCCCC
>CAYSKE010000107.1:0-7462 GCA_964431465.1 uncultured Muribaculaceae bacterium
GCTCAAATGCTGCCTCAACTTTGAGATTGACGCATACGCTGAGGCATCGAAGCAGCTTGCTGTCGATGTTCCATGCGTCGGCAGCGTCAAGCTTGTCCTGAAGTTCTGCCTGACGGGTGATCAGCGCATCCATCTTGTCGGGGTCCTCCAGCACGTCGGGATCGCCAAACGCCACATTCACCTCGTCAAACTCCTTAAGCATATCCATGATCGGCTGCACCCCTTCACGCACAACCTCCACCACCGTCTTGTCGGGATCAAGCTGAGGCTCCTGCTCGAGATATCCCACCGTGTAGCCCGGCGAGAAAACCACCTCACCCTGATAGCTCTTGTCGATACCCGCTATGATCTTCAGCAGTGATGATTTACCCGAACCGTTAAGACCGATTATACCGATCTTCGCGCCGTAGAAAAACGACAGATATATATTCTTCAGCACCTGTTTCTGAGGCGGATAAGTCTTGCTGACTCCCACCATCGAGAAAATTATCTTTTTATCGTCTGCCATAGGTTTTCACTTCGTGGTTAGCATCTTGTAATTAAATCACTTCATTTCTTGGGGGCATACTTTGTGGGATAGTCGCAACGTGTGCGCCCCTCGGCTATATTGCGGAGTTTAGAGCGGATAAGCTGCTTTCTTATAGGCGAGATATGGTCGATGTAGAGCTGACCGTCGAGATGGTCGAGTTCATGCTGCACGATGCGTGAGAGAAATCCGCTCATCTCCTCCTCATGCTCCACAAAATTCTCGTCAAGCCAGTTGAGCCTTATGTGCTCCACGCGCGACACATTCTCCGACAGCCCCGGCACACTCAGGCACCCCTCGCTGCGGCTTATCTTCTCCCCGTCGAGGATATCTATCTCAGGGTTTATCAGCGTCAGCCGCCGCCCTGCACATTCAGGAAAATCATCACCGAGCACATCCGCGTCGATGACCACAAGCCTGATGTTTTTGCCAATCTGAGGAGCGGCGAGCCCCACACCCTCCGAGGCCGCCATTGTCTCATACATGTCGGCCACAAGCTCCTTGAGACCGGGATAACCCTCCTCGATCTCCTCACATTCCTTTCTGAGCACGGGATGCCCGTAAAGATATATCGGTAATTTCATGTTCTTATTGCGTTTGGAGCGTCATGCGGTAAGCCTGACTCTCAAGAAAATCATTCAGTATGATAGTGGCAGCCATCACATCTGCCTCCCCCTTCACCTGCCGCCGCGACTTCCTCATCCCCCCGTCTATCATGGCGCGGTGGGCGAGCGACGAAGTGAAGCGCTCGTCAAAAAAGACAAACTCCATATCCGAAAACGCCTGACGGAGCCGGTTGATAGCCGGAGTGATATACCGCATCGACTCCGACGGATCGCCATGCATGTCCTTTGGCTCACCCACAACCACCATATCCACCTGTTCACGCGAGAAATATCCCCGCAGGAAGTCGGTAAGTGCCGAGGTCTGCACCGTAGCCACCCCGGTAGCCACTATGCGCGACACATCCGTGGCCGCTATTCCGCAGCGTTTCCGTCCGTAGTCTATAGCAAGTAATCTTCCCATTTCGTTCACTTCTCTGCAAATTTACATATTTCTAATGACTTTGCAAAGCATAGGCCGCGAGCGACGCATCCCGCGTTTTTAACAAATTTAACACATCTCACCACCCTTACACGCATTTTTATCGCATTACCTTCCCCTCAGTTTCTCTTTTTAGACTATATTTGTGCATCTGGTATAAATATGTTTCAAAAACATCTGTAATTAGACGGTTCATTACCTCATGATGAAACGCTTTTTCACATCAATGCTGGCCGCTTTGGCCGCGATATGGATTTCGGTTCCGCTGTTATGCATCATTGCATTGCTTTTTGTCGGAGCCCTTGTCTCTATTGGAAGTTCCGGCAAAGACAACACTGCGCCCGCCGACGGCAGCGTTCTCTACATCAATCTTGCGACCACACTTGCCGAGCGCCCATCCAACCCCGACATGCAGTCAGTCATCTACGGCATCGAGGATGAGGCCACACTCCTTCAGCCCACTCTCAACGCCATAAAGCAGGCGGCCGACGACAAAAAGATTCAGGGCATCTACATTGATGCAGGCCCCCTTTCGGGTGGACTTGCATCAGTCTATACTCTCGCCACTGCCATCGACGACTTCCGCAACACTTCAGGGAAATGGGTCATAGCCTATGGCGACAACATCTCGCAGGCATCCTACCTTGTGGCGTCAGGAGCATCCGAGCTTTACCTCAACCCCGAGGGAATGGTCGATATCCACGGTCTCGCCTCCAACATCACATTCTACAAAGGACTTCTCGACAAGCTTGGCGTGGAGATGCAGGTGGTCAAGGTCGGCACATTCAAGAGTGCCGTCGAACCCTACATCCTCACATCCATCTCTGATGCCAACCGCCTCCAGATGCAGGCGCTGCTCGATGCAATGTGGGATAAGGTGACTGACCACATCGCCGACTGCCGCCACACAAGCAAGGAAGCCGTCAACGAGTGGGCCGACAGCATGCTCCTCACCGAAGCACCTGCCACCCTTGTCAGGCGCAACATTGTCGATTCGCTCCTCTATCGCCATCAGGCCGAAGAGATTATCAAAGACCGCCTCGGCATCTCCCATAGCAAGGACATCCCCTTGGTGCCTGTCGACCGTTATTCCGACGCCGATTCGCCACTCAACAAGCTCTACCGCTCCCGTAATGGCAAGGAAATCGCCGTTCTCTATGCCGAGGGTGCTATTGCCGAGTCAGGATCTTCCGGCATAACATCCGACCGCCTTGTTCCCCAGATACTCGACCTTGCTGACAACAACGAAGTAGCGGCAATGGTGCTCCGCGTGAACTCTCCCGGCGGATCGGCATTCGCCTCCGAGCAGATCTGGGAAGCTCTCGAGCAGTTCAAGAAAGCCGGCAAACCGCTCTACGTGTCGATGGGCGACTACGCCGCTTCCGGGGGTTACTACATTTCCTGCGGTGCCGACCGCATTTTCGCCTCACCCGTCACTCTCACTGGCTCAATAGGCATCTATGGACTGATACCCAACTTCCACGGTCTCCTCACCGATCACCTCGGCATCACTCAGAGCACCGTGTCCACCAACTCATTCGGAGCATTCCCCGATGTTGCCAAGCCCCTCACCCCCTTCGAGCTCGCCTCCATGCAGCGCATGGTCAACCGTGGTTATGAGACATTCGTCAGCCGTTGTGCCCAAGGGCGCGATATGCCGGCCGACTCGATCAAAGCCATAGCCGAAGGCCGCGTCTGGGACGGAGCCACGGCACTTCAGATCGGCCTTGTCGACGAGCTCGGCACACTCGATCAGGCGATCGAGGCCGTTGCCGAAGCTGCCGGACTCTCATCCTACACTATCGTCGAGTACCCCGACAACAAGCCCAACATCTGGAGCATACTCATAGCAGCCTCGCGTGACCTCGACACATCCGTGCGCCGCTCGGTCATGGGCGACGAAGCCTTTGAGGTCTACTCCGAGATCAACCGCATTTCATCCCTCAAGGGAGTTCAGGCAATATCACCCGTTATCCGGCTGCAATAAAACACCCCCGCATTCCCCATGGCAGTTAATCCGCTCGTAGCCAATTTAGTTCTCCGTCCCATCTCATGGGTCTACGGAGCAGCTGCCGCTACGCGCAATCAGCTGTTCAAGTGGGGAGTCCTGAAGCAGCAGACATTCAACGTCCCGATCATCGTTGTAGGCAACATCGCCATTGGAGGCACAGGCAAGACACCCCACACCGAGTATGTTGTCGACATAATGCGGCACAAATACAAAGTCGCCGTCGTGTCACGCGGATATAAGCGCAGCACTTCAGGCTTCGTTCTTGCATCCCGCCGCTCATCACCCCTCGATATCGGCGACGAGCCTTACCAGATCTACCACAAGTTCAACGGACAGGTACCCGTAGCCGTATGCGAGAATCGCGTGAAGGGCATCGAGAAACTCCTCTCGATCAACCCCGAGATCAACCTCATTGTGCTCGACGACGCTTTCCAGCACCGCTACGTCAAGCCCACAGTGTCGATCGTGCTCACTGAGTTCAAGCGACCCGCGTTCAAAGACAACCTGCTCCCGCTCGGCCGCCTGCGCGAGCCATTCTCTGCGATCTACCGCGCCGATATGGTCATTGTCACCAAGTGCCCCTCCGATATTCGCCCGCTCGATTATCGTCTGTTCAAAGAGAATTTGCAGCTCATAGCGTTCCAGAAACTCTACTTCTCCTCCTATGCCTACGGCGAACTGACACCCGTTTTCCCCGACGACGTCAACCTCGCGGAGTTGCCGCGCATGAAGTGGCTCACCGAAAACGACTCAATCCTTGCCCTCGCCGGCATAGCCCACCCGCGCCCCTTTGCAAAGTGGCTCCGTCGCCACAAAGCCAAGGTGAAGCTGCGCTCCTTCCCCGACCATCACAACTTCCAGCGGCGCGATCTCGACACCATCCACGAGCTCTACGACCATCTTCAGGGATCAGGCAGAAAACTCATTGTCACCACCGAGAAAGATGCCGTCCGGCTTGCCAACAACCCCTACTATCCACCTGAGCTGAAATCTGTCACTTATTATATCCCCATCAGAGTCAGGATGGATCAGTGGCACTCCCAGTCATTCGCCTACGATCTCGACAAGATGATTACTCAGGCCATCAATGCCAATTCATTGTCGCCGCAGTCAACATAACACGTCTCATAGGCGTTCCTTTTATATGACTTATTGAAGTGACTTTAACTTATAGCGTTTTAAGACAACACTCAACATGATCGAAAAAATAAATCAGACCGCCGCCTATATCCGCTCGCGAGTTTCATCCATACCCGAGACTGCAATCATCCTTGGCACCGGACTCGGTGCGCTTGTCGACCACATCGAGGATAAGACATTCATCCCCTACACCGAGATACCCAACTTCCCCGTTTCCACGGTCGAGGGGCATAGCGGCAACCTCATTTTCGGACGTCTCGGACAAGTGCCCGTGCTCGCCATGCAGGGACGTTTCCACTACTACGAGGGCTACGACATGAAGCAGGTCACATTCCCCGTGCGAGTCTTCAAGGCACTCGGCATCAAGACTCTCTTCGTCAGCAACGCTGCCGGAGGCATGAACAAGGAATTTCGCGTCGGCGACATCATGGTCATTACCGACCACATCAACCTCTTCCCCGAGAATCCCCTGCGCGGGCGCAACTACAACGAGCTCGGCCCACGCTTCCCCGCAATGACGCGCGCCTACAGCCCCCGTCTCTGCAAAGCAGCCTTTGAGTATGCCGATGCCAACGGCATGAGGCTCATGAGCGGAGTCTACGTTGGCACACCCGGCCCGACATTCGAGACACCCGCCGAATACGAGTATTTCCGCATCATCGGTGGCGACGCCGTGGGCATGTCCACCGTTCCCGAGGTCATTGTTGCCAACCACGCCGGCATGGAAGTGTTTGGTGTTTCAGTCATTACCGACCTTGGAGGCAAAGACGTGACCGAGGTGCCCACCCACGAGGAAGTGCAGATCGCAGCCCAGAACGCGCAGCCCCGCATGATGCAGCTCATCAAGGCGCTTGTTGCCCTCCGATAATCATTTTTCACCGAAACAACATCTACCCACACACACAATGGACACTCCAAAACTTACAGAGATAAGTTCGCTCGGTGAATTTGGACTCATCGACCGTCTCACCGCCCCTCTCCCCGCCCGGCCGGTCAATCCCCACACCCTCAAGGGCGTCGGCGACGACTGCGCAGTCATGCGTTACCGCGACACCGACGTTCTTGTCTCCACCGACCTCCTCCTCGAGGGCGTGCATTTCGACCTCACCTATGTTCCCCTGAAGCACCTCGGCTACAAGGCTGTTGCTGTTAATCTCAGCGACATCTACGCCATGAACGGCACGCCGCGCCAGATCACCGTTTCACTCGGCATATCCCGCCGTTTTGCTGTCGAGCACATCGAGCAGCTCTACGAGGGCATGCGTCTCGCTTGTGAGATCTACGGCGTCGACCTCGTTGGTGGCGACACCACATCATCCCGTCAGGGGCTCGTTATCAGCGTCACCGCCATTGGCGATGCCGCTCCCGCCGACATTGTCTACCGCTCCGGAGCCCACGACACCGACCTCATTTGTGTCAGCGGCGACCTCGGGGCTGCCTATATGGGTTTGCAGCTCCTTGAGCGCGAGAAAGTAGCATCAGCAGGGCAGAAAGACTTTCAGCCCGACTTCGCCGGAAAAGAATACCTTGTCGAGCGTCAGCTCAAGCCCGAGCCGCGCCGCGACATCATCGAGGCGCTTGCCAAAGCGGGCATCCGCCCCACAGCGATGATGGACGTCTCCGACGGTCTCTCCTCCGAGCTCCTCCACATCTGCAAGGCATCCGGCACAGGTTGCCGCGTCTACGAGGATCGCATCCCCATCGACTATCAGACTGCCATCATGGCCGAGGAGCTTGGCATGAATCTTGTCACCGCCGCACTCAACGGAGGCGAGGACTACGAGTTGCTCTTCACCGTTCCGCTCCACGACCATGAGCGCATAACCAAAGTTCCCGGTGTCGCCGTGATCGGACACATCACCCGACCCGACCTCGGATGCGCCATGATCACCCGCGACGGCAACGAAATTCCCCTCAAGGCACAGGGCTGGAACCCCTTGGCCGCTACCGACGGGAGCGAAACCACACAATCCTGATTAAATTATGGCTATTGAAAAAAACACACCGCGTCCGCGCCGCCGCCAGCTTGCGCTCATCAAAAACGATCCGTGGCTTCAGCCTTATGCCGAGGCCATTCAGGGGCGGCATCAGGATGCCGTCAACAAAGAGATTGACCTTCTTGGCGGACGTCCGCGCAAGGGCGTCCGGTCCCTCTCCGACTTCGCCAACGCCCACCGCTACTTCGGGCTTCATCACGATCCCGTTGCCCGCAAGTGGGTCTTCCGCGAGTGGGCGCCCGGTGCCACGGCAATTCACCTCATAGGCGACTTCTCCGGCTGGAAGGAAGACGACCGTTTCTCCCTCACCCGCCTCGACAACGGCGTGTGGGAAACCACCCTCCCCGACGATGCCATCCACCCCGGGCAGAACTACAAGATGCTCGTTCGTTGGAACGGTGGATCGGGCGAACGCATCCCCGCCTACGCCACCCGTGTGGTTCAGGATCCTGTCACCCACATCTTCTCTGCCGAGGTGGTCGACGACAGCATCCCCTACGATTGGCAGACCGAAGATTTCGTCCCCGACACGCGCCCGCTGCTCATTTATGAGTGTCACATAGGCATGGCTCAGGAGAAAGAAGCCATCGGCACCTACGCCGAGTTCCGCGACCTCATTCTCCCACGCATTGCCGCCGACGGCTACAACGCCATTCAGATCATGGCAATTCAGGAGCACCCCTACTACGGGTCGTTCGGCTACCATGTTTCGAGCTTCTTCGCCCCTTCGTCCCGTTTCGGCAC
>CAYSKE010000108.1:0-7442 GCA_964431465.1 uncultured Muribaculaceae bacterium
GGGGGATGGGACTTTTGGAGGGGAGGTGCGTCGTTGAGATAAGGAGGTGAGACTGGAGGTGCTTGCCTTAACTACGAGATGTTATCGGAAGGAATGGATTTTATCACGGATCAGAAGATGGATGAGAAAGATATAATGTTTGTGGTCAGGCATTACCGCAGTGGGCGCTTCTCGACGGATAAAGGTTGGCGCAGGCTTGGAATAGATGTGAGGGGGAGATGGTGGAGGCTGCGCGTGGCTGCTGCGGTGGTTGCGACGATCGTCCTGTCGGCTACAGCGGCTGTGCTGTACAGGCATTACACAATCGCAGATAGAGTGGAACCGGTGATGACGCTGGATGAGGGCGTGACTGATAAGGATGCAATCAAGGTTATCGATTTTGAGAACACGCCTCTGACGGAGGTTGTGGAGCGGATAAGGGTGACGTATGGCGTGGAGGTGTTGAATGTGCCGGAGAATGCTGAGAGCTACCGTCTGTCGCTGCACTATGAGGGTACGGCTGAAGATCTCGTTGACACGATAAATGACATACTTTACACGGAGATGGAAGTGGAGAGATGATGATGATGAGATGTGTTTTTGCAACGCTGATAGCGATAGCGGGACTGATGGAGTGCTATGGGCAGAATGTGACGCTCAAGGCTAAAGATGAACCGGCGGCAATGGTGTTCAGAAGCATCGTGGAGCAGACGGGAAAGAATTTCGTGTATTCGTCGGAACTTCTCGATGGACTGACGGTGACGGTGGAGGCAGATAACAAGCCTCTTAAAAAGGTGCTCGGGGAGATGTTCGGGAAGACGGATATCGAGTATAAGATAAAGGGAAAAAATGTGGTGCTGAAGCGGAAATATAAACCAGTGAGCGTGCGACGGGAGGAACCGAGGGTGAAACGCCAGCGGATCAATGAGAGGAAAGGGAATGATCTCGAAGGGGCGGAGTTTGCGGAGGTGGTTGTGGTTTCGCGGCTTGAGACTCCGCCGGTGGAGTCGGCTGAAATCGGAGCGAAGAAAATAACGGCTGAGGAGGTGAGAAACACGCCTGTGCTGCTCGGTGAGAGCGATGTGATAAAGTCGTTGCAGATGCAGCCGGGTGTGACGGAAGGAACCGAGGGGATGGCCGGGATGCATGTGCATGGGGGTAATGCCGATGAAAATCTATTTATGCTTGAAAATATCCCTTTGTATCAGGTGAATCATTTTGCGGGACTGTTTTCGGCTTTCAACACGGATATTATCGGCTATCTGGATTTCTTCAAGTCGTCGATCCCCGCGAAGTATGAGGGGCGGCTGTCGTCGGTCATGGATGTCAGGCTGAAAAACGGAAACAGCGAGGGGCATCACGGCTCGGGACGGCTCGGGCTGACGTCGGGGGCGTTTAATATCAGTGGGCCGATAGGGGAGAAGACGACTTATATGGCGGGTGTAAGGCGGTCGTGGTATGACGTGCTGACAGCGCCGACATTGGCCATAATAAACTCAAAGAATGCTGATGAAAAAATACATCTGCGCTATTATTTCATGGATTTCAACGCTAAAATGACTCATCGCTTTTCATCGAGACTCAACGTGTATGTCAATGCCTATTATGGAGATGATATGCTCAAAAGCGGATCGGAGGACAAAAGTGATGGCGCCTGGGGTTGGTGGGAAAAGGACAGATATGATTTCGACTGGGGAAATCTATTGGTGCAGGGTGGAGCCAATTACCGCATAAATGATGGAATGACGGCGGAGTTCACGGCAGCCTATACACGGTACTTCTCCAAGATGAAGCACGATGAGCATGACAAGGAGTTTAATAACGGGAACGTGGCGGAAACGCGCGTCATCGTAAAGACAGACAACAATATAAACGACTGGATATTGCGAGGTGATTTCGACTGGAAGGAGAGTGAGGATTCAAGGGTGAGGTTTGGCGGCAATTATGTGAGACACTCATTCATGCCGGGCCGGACGGCGAGGGAATATGCTTTCAATGAGACAATGATATTGACGCGGGATTCAATATCGACCTATCATGCCAATGAGATGAATGCTTATGTGGAGAACGATAGAAAATTCTCGGAAAGGTTCAGGGGAAACATCGGTGTGCACGCTTCGCTGTTCGGTATCGACGGTAAAACGCATGTGGGTCTTTCGCCCAGAGTGTCGCTGAGTTTCCGGCCTAATGAAAACCTCGCAATAAAAACGGCTTACAGCCGGACGGTGCAATATGTGCATCAGCTGACGCAAAGCTATCTTTCGCTTCCGACGGATCAGTGGATTCCGATAACCGGAAAGTTCAAACCGCAGAGTTCCGACAAGATTGCCGCCGGCGGGTACTGGCAGAGCAAAGACGGGATGTATATGACATCGGTTGAAGGATACTATAAATTCATGCACAATCTGATAGATTACCGTGATGAATACTATCTGAGTCCTCCGCTTGAAATGTGGGACGCACGCCTGACTTCGGGGAAAGGGAGCGCGAAAGGAGTTGACTTAAAGATTGAAAAAACGGTTGGAAAAGTCACGGGACATGTCAGTTATGCGTTGGGGTGGACCGACCGACAGTTCAAAGATAAAAACGGAGGGCACCGCTTTCCGGCACGATTTGACAACCGACACACGATAAATGTGTTGATTAACTGGAATATAAACGAGAGGGTGACTGTGAACGCGGCGTGGACGGGGCACTCGGGCAACCGATTCACTCTGATGCCGCAAATGTTTGAATCGCCCGGTATCGGTGACGGCTGGGACTCCAAAGGGGATGGGGCGCCGCTGAGAGGTCGCGTAAATAACTATCAGCTGCCTTTTTATCACCGGCTCGATCTATCGTGCCGCGTGAACAACAAGCGTGGTTACTGGACTTTCGGGCTTTATAACGCCTATTGCCACATGAACACCATAGCAATCAGGAGAGCTTATAAACAGGTGTGGGAAATGACGCCGTCGGGGACGGTGATAACCTCGAAACCTGTTTTTCAAAAGGTGAAATTGTTGCCTGTAATCCCTTCAATTTCCTACACATGGCAATTCTAAAAAAGATCGTAGCGGCGCTTATCCCGATGTGCATGACCGGATGCTATGAGGATTTTGTGCCTGAGACGGATGTTAAGCCGGTTTTGTGCATCAATTCGCTGATAACAGCCGGGGAGCCGATCGAGGTGAGTGTGTCGCACACCTGGCTATACACCGATGACCTATGGGCTGACGCAGGTGTGGATGATGCAGTGGTGAGTGTGAAGGTGAACGGTGAGACGGTTGATGCCGACTATCTTCCAAAAGAGGGTGATCACATAAAGATAACAGCTGACAGCCGTCGGTATGGCCACGCAGAGGGGGAGGTCACGGTGCCAAATGCCATCCCGATAGAGTCGGTCAACTGGAAGGCGACTCTGACGGATGCGCACCGGGATGAGGCGGAAATGAAAGGAAGGGTGACATTTAACCTAAAAGCTGAAATGGCAGTGGAAGACCCGAGTGAGACGGAGAACTACTACAGGTTTTCGTATGCGTCATTTGCCAAAGATTACCATGGCGACGGAGAGGATGGTGACGGCAATTTGTGGGCAGGGGTTTATCCTTATGTCTACTTTGATATGGGATGGCTGAAATGTGAGGCTGAGCCGATTTTTTCGGAACACATAGGTGTTTTTGAGTCGATTTCGAGTGGAGAGTCATACGGGTTCACATTCTTTACCGACCGACAGTTTTCGGGGAAAAGCTATCCGCTTCACATCCTGTTTGCCGACTGCTCCTATACGGTCAACTCCAAAGAGTGGCAACCTGATTTGCTCGATTGTGGATGTGAGCTTGTGCTTCACAGCATATCGGAAAGTTATTACGGGTGGGTGAATTATGTGTGGCAGCGTGACGAGGGGCCGCGTGGCGATCTCAGTGAGGTGGGATTTGGCGAACCGCTTTGGGGGTACAGTAATGTGTCGACCGGCGCGGGAGTGATTGCAGCCCAATCGTCGTCAAGCTATACAATCGATCTTAGAGAATTTATAGAAACGTCTTTTCAAAATAAATAAAGGTAATGATGAATAAAACTTTGTCAGTTGTAGTGCTGCTGCTGTCAGTGCTTGCTTTCACTTCATGCGGAGATGATGAGCGTGTGTATATCAAGTGGGAAATCATCAATGAAGCCAAAAATGACATAAAGGTGACTGATGAGCCTATGATGTACATTCAGGTTACTATTGTTGGTAATGGCAATGGCGGCGATGTGGTGCTGAACAGCACAAATTTCGGGGAGCTCAGTATTGAAGATGTTGATAATGACGGGGTATTCCGAGATAACGGGTGCAAATTCTCGGCATCGGTCATGGATGGTCACCGCGTGGCGATTCACCTCGATCCTATGGAGTTGCTCGAAATTCCCGGGATCAATAGGGAGAAAGTGATGTATGTGACGGCTAAACAGGGAAAAAGAACGGTGATCTGTGGGATCAATGTGAAACGAAAATCGGGGTTGTTTTGAGTGGGGGAGGGGGAGGACTCGGAGAGCTCGGAGAACTCGGAGATCGCGGGGGAAGGCGGACGCACCATGGAGGAGATGGGGAGCACTCGGAGCATTCGGAGGACTCGGAGATCGCGGAGGAGCGAGGAGGGGATGGAGGGGGGATCAGTCGTCGAAGTCGAGGTCCCAGCCCATGTCGTCGTCGGGGTCGTCGAGGGTGAAGGGGAGGTCGTCGCCGTCGAGCATGCCTGTGAAGCGCGAAAGCTCGCGGCCTTCTTTTTTGGTGGGGCGTCCGAGTCCTTTGCGGCGGTCGATGAAGCCGTTGATCTTCACGACGTCGAGCAGATCAAGCTGGCTCTGCGGGGTGACGTTTTCCATATAGTCGGGCACGAGCTTGGCTCCGAGCCGGTTGCCTGTGACGGCTTTGACGCGGAATGACCACGTGACCGGGGGCTTGCGCACGTGGACGATGTCGCCGGGTTTGATGAGGCGCGAGGGCTTGACTATGACGGCTGAGGCTGCGTCGGGGCCAACGGTGACGCGGCCTTTCTTGCAGTTGTCGGTGGCTACGGTGCGCGTTTTGAATACGCGCATGGCCCAGAGCCATTTATCAACTCTTTCTTCTGCCACGGTAAAAAAGGGTGGTGGTGATGTGATTTATTTGTTGTTGAAGCGGCACATTGCGTCGGCGATGCCTGCGAGGCAGAAGTCGCGGATGGCTTCTACGGCGGTGTCGATGCGGACGGGCAGGCTCTGGCGCTCGTCGAGTGTGAAGGCTCCGAGGACAAAGTCGATCTGGTGGCCGCGGCTGAACTCGTTGCCTATGCCGAAGCGCAGACGGGGATAGGCGTCGCTGCCGAGCATGGCGGTGATGTTTTTGAGTCCGTTGTGGCCTGCATCGCTTCCACGGGCGCGGATGCGGATGGCGCCGAAGGGTAGGGCGAGGTCGTCGACGACGATGAGAATGTGGTCGAGGGGTATGTTTTCTTTGTCTTTCCAGTAGCGGACGGCGTTGCCGCTAAGGTTCATGAAGGTGTTGGGCTTGAGGAGTGTGAGCTGCTTGTTTTTGAGGCGCATGTGGGCGACGTCGCCGTAACGTGCGGTTTCAAAAGTAATATTGGATGCCCCTGCAAGGGCATCCAATATTCTAAAACCTATATTGTGGCGGGTGTCGCGGTATTCAGCTCCGGGATTTCCCAGCCCCACAATGAGATATTTCATATATTGCCTGATATTACTTGCCAGCGGCAGCAGCAGCCTGTGCACCACGTGCGGCACGGGTGAGCTGAACGGCGCATACGACAGCGTTCTTGGCGTTGACGATCTCCAGACCGTCGAAGCTGAGCTCGCCAACCTGCATTGTCTTGCCGAGGCCGAGGTTGTCGACGTTGATGATGAGACGCTCGGGGATGTTGGTGTAGATGGCGCGAACCTTGAGCTTCTTCATTGAGAGCTGGAGCTTACCACCGGCCTTCACACCTTCGGCGTGGCCTTCGAGCTTAACGGGTACCTCGATAACAACGGGCTTCTTGTCGTTGACTTCGAGGAAGTCCATGTGAAGGATTGTGTCCTTTACGGGGTGGAACTGGATTTCTTTGAGCACGGCCATCTTCTTGCCGCCGTTGAAGTCGAGCTCTACAGCGAAGATGTCGGGAGAATAAACGAGCTTGCGAACGTCGTCGACGGTGACAACGAGGTCGGTTGTGATGATACCTTTTCCGTCGCCGATCTCAACGAGCTTCTCACCAGCCTTGAGCTCGCCCTTGAAGGGGAGTTCAACGATTTCGTTGCCATTGAGAACCACGGGGATCTTGCCCTCGGCGCGGAGAGCTTTGGCAGCCTTCTTACCGAGGTCGGTACGGGGCTGTGCAGAAAGCTTAAATGTTTCCATTTGTGTTGGTTGTTGTGTTGTTTGTGTTACTCAAAATCGAGAAGTTGCGCTTCTTAATTTCCCATCACACGCTTGCGCAGCAGGTGCGCGCGGGCTAAAAAGCGGTGCAAAGGTAGGTATTCTGCACCGAATATGCAAGTTGAAAATGCAAATTGCACCGGTTTCAGAGGGGTGAGGGGGTGAAGATGGCGTGGCGGATGTTGCGGGCTGAGCCGTAGCGGGTGAAGATGCGGGTGAAGTGCTGAATGACTGTGTCGGGGTCGATGCCGGGGTCGAAGAGGTGGACTGTGACGAGCAAGCGGCGGGTGCCGAGGGTGAGCGATGTGCGCTCGCAGTCGCTTGTGGGGGTGCCGAAGCCTCCGGTGAGATCGCGGAACACGGGTAGTCCGGCAATGTTGAGCTCGCCGCGTCCGATGCCCTGATAGGGCTCGCCTTCGCGACCGACGCCTAAGGTAATGACAGTGCCGTCGATTTTGTCGGCGTCGAAGCATCCGACTGAACAGCCGGTGAGGAGGGAGAGCTGGTTGCCGGCGTCGACGAGGGTGTTGACGTTGTAGAGGCCGAGACCGCGGACGATGCGGCGCATGAGCTGCTCCTGAGAGGGGCGGTAGCGGTTGGGGTCTTTTCCGCAGGCTTTGTAGGCGGCGCGCGTGGCGGCTATGGCTGGGATGGAGTTGATGTCGGGGACGGCGTAGCGCGCGGCAATGTCATCGGCGAGGGCTGTCATCTCCTGCATCTGGGCCGGTGAAGTGGGGGAATTGTCGACGTCGGCCTCGATGATGAGGGTGCGGTAACCGCTGACACATCGGGCGAAATCGGGGTCGAATTTTACAGTTGTAAGTGTCATGGTGCAAATGTAGGAAAAAAACACGTCAAGAAAATGCGAAAAAAAGTGATTAAATTTTTGTATAGATTCTATGTTATTAAACATAATTATTGCTAAATTTGCGGTTGGAAAAAAGCGAACATAAATTTTCTATTCATAAACTCACTATGACAAAAATCGGTATTAACGGCTTCGGCCGTATCGGTCGCTTCGTATTCCGTGCTTCGACCAAGCGCGATGACATCGAGGTAGTTGCAATCAACGACCTTCTCCCCGTAG
>CAYSKE010000109.1:0-7385 GCA_964431465.1 uncultured Muribaculaceae bacterium
CATTTTGCACATTTCTCGGCGCAAAAAAGCGTAACTTCGCAATCGTCTGCGCAGAGCGTGGAACATGGCTATCCATGAAAACTCAAATCACTACATAAAGTCATATCAAACTACCTACAAATAACATGAAAAAGCATCCTAAAATCGGTATTCGTCCGACAATCGACGGCCGTCAGGGCGGCGTGCGCGAAAGCCTCGAAGATAAGACAATGGCTCTTGCTCAGGCAGTGGCAAATCTTATCACAGCCAATCTCCGTCATGGTGACGGTACTCCCGTCGAGTGTGTGATCGCCGACTCAACGATAGGTCGCGTGGCTGAAAGTGCCGCTTGCGCCGAGAAGTTTGAGCGCGAGGGTGTTGGAGCAACTATAACCGTGACTTCGTGCTGGTGCTACGGCAGTGAGACGATGGACATGAACCCCTACTGGCCGAAAGCTGTGTGGGGCTTCAACGGCACGGAGCGTCCCGGAGCTGTGTACCTCGCCGCCGTGCTTGCCGCTCACGCCCAGAAGGGTCTTCCGGCTTTCGGCATCTATGGACACGATGTTCAGGATCTTGATGACAATACTATCCCGGCAGATGTGGCAGAGAAACTGCTTCGCTTTGCACGTGCGGCTGTGGCTGTGGCTGAAATGCGCGGCAAGAGCTATCTACAGACCGGTAGCGTGTGCATGGGCATAGCCGGCTCGATTGTCGATCCGGATTTCTTCCAGGAGTATCTGGGTATGCGCAACGAATCGGTTGACCTCACGGAAATTATCCGCCGCATGGAGGAGGGCATCTATGACCACGAGGAGTATGAGCGCGCTATGGCGTGGACCGAGGCTCACACAAAGTGCAACGAGGGTGATGACTTCAAGAACCGTCCGGAAAAGCGCAAGACCCGCGAGCAGAAGGATAAGGACTGGGAGTTTGTGGTGAAGATGACGATGATCATACGCGACCTGATGATCGGCAATCCCAAGCTTCTCGAAATGGGCTTCAAGGAGGAATCGCTGGGTCACAACGCGATAGCCGGCGGTTTCCAAGGTCAGCGTCAGTGGACCGATTTCTACCCCAACGGTGACTACACTGAGACTCTGCTCAATACCAACTTCGACTGGAACGGCATACGCGAGGCTTTTGTACTCGCAACGGAGAATGATGCCTGCAACGGCGTGGCTATGCTGTTCGGTCATCTGCTCACCAACCGCCCGCAGATGTTCAGCGACGTGCGCACCTACTGGAGCCCCGAAGCTGTGGAGCGCGTGACCGGCAAAAAGCTCACCGGCGTTGCCGCAGGGGGCATGATACACCTGATCAACTCAGGTGCGACCACAATGGATGCCACCGGCGCCGCTACTGATGCCGAGGGAAATCCGGTCATCAAGCAGCCTTGGGAGCTCAATGATACCGATGTGGATGCAATCTGCAAGGCTACGACGTGGTATCCGGCTGACCGCGACTATTTCCGCGGCGGAGGCTTCTCGACCCACTTCCTCACTAAGGGTGGAATGCCTATGACCATGAGCCGCCTCAATCTGGTGAAGGGTCTCGGCCCGGTTCTCCAGATAGCCGAGGGATGGAGCGCCGACATCGACCCGGAGATCTTTGAAAAGCTGAACATGCGCACCGACCCGACATGGCCCTCGACATGGTTTGTGCCCCGCCTGGCCGACAATGCGGCTTTCCGCAGTGTCTACGACGTGATGAACAACTGGGGTGCCAACCATGGTGCGATATCCTACGGACACATCGGTGCCGACCTGATCACTCTTGCCTCGATACTGCGCATACCGGTGTGCATGCACAATGTGCCTGAGGAGCAGATATTCCGCCCGGCCGCCTGGAATGCCTTTGGCATGGACAAGGAAGGGGCAGACTACCGCGCCTGCAAGAACTACGGTCCTATCTACAAATAAAACCACTTGAACAGAGGAGGGTGTTGCGAAACCAAAGAAGCAACACCCTCCTTAATTAAACCATATATCACACTCTGCTTACACCATGGAAAAACATAACGCCTCAACGGGCAAAAAACCGCCACTGGTAGAACGCCGTTATCTCGTCACTTTCATACTTATAACTTCGCTTTTCGCTTTATGGGGATTTGCCAACGACATCACCAACCCGATGGTCGCGGCTTTCCAGACGGTAATGAACCTGTCGGCAACAAAGGCGTCGATGGTGCAGTTTGCCTTCTACGGCGGCTACGCCACAATGGCGATACCGGCCGCACTCTTCATACGCCGCTACAGCTACAAAAAGGCTATCCTGCTCGGCCTGATCCTCTATGCCATCGGTGCGTTCATGTTTATCCCGGCTGCGGCATTCGAGGAGTTTTCATACTTCTGCCTTTCACTGTATATACTCACTTTCGGTCTTGCTTTCCTTGAGACTACAGCCAACCCTTTTATCCTCTCACTCGGAAGCAAAGAAACGGCAACGCGACGCCTGAATCTCGCACAGTCGTTCAACCCGATGGGGTCGCTCTGCGGCATGGCCGTGGCTTCGTTTATCGTGCTTCCCGACTTGCTGAGCGACGTGCGCAACGCCGCTGGTGAAATTATCTTCCCGACGCTGAGTGCCTCGGAACAAGCGGCAATCAGAGTGCATGATCTTGCGGTGATACGTGACCCGTATGTGGGACTGGGGCTGATCGTTGTGGTAATGTGTGTGATTATAGCGCTGACAAAGATGCCTGCGGCAGTGAGCGGCGGCACAAAGGTCAACGCCAGCGAGACACTGCGCAGATTGTGGAAAAACATAGAATACCGCGAGGGGGTGGTAAGTCAGATGTTTTATGTTGCCGCCCAGATCATGGTGTGGACTTTCATCATACAGTATGCCGACAATCTCGGGATAAACAAGGCTGTGGCACAACGCTACAACATACTGGCTATGGTGATGTTTCTCTGCTGCCGGTTTATCGGCACTTACCTGATGAAATACGTCAGTCCGGGACGTCTGCTCGGCACGTTCGGCATCGGCGCGATCATATGCACATGCGGCACAATTTTCATCGATGGTATCGCCGGATTGTGGTGCCTTGTGGCAATAAGTGCTTTCATGTCAATCATGTTCCCGAGCATCTACGGCATAGCACTTGACCGGGTGGATGAGCGTGACACATCGCTCGGCGCGGCTTTTCTGGTCATGGCTATCGTGGGTGGCGCGCTCATGCCTCCGCTGCAAGGTTCGATCATCGACCTCGGTCGCGTGGCATGGCTTCCGGCAGTGAATGCCTCGTTTGTGCTTTCGCTGATATGCTTCGTGATTGTGGCAATCTACGGTTTCCGTTCGGCCCGGCTGAAAGCACGCGGCTGACAACTCCCCTACCCTCCAACACCCCGACAGCGCAGTATTCAGAAGATTGAGCTGCGTATGTCGGTGGTGAATCGCTCAAACGCCTCGATACCTATCAGGGAATTACCGTAGCTATTGAGCTCGGGACTCCACACTGCCATCGACAGCTTGCCGGGCATATAGGCTACGATGCCTCCTCCGACACCGCTCTTTCCGGGCAATCCCACACGATAGGCAAAATCACCGCTCTCGTCATAGAAGCCGCATGTGGCCATGAGGGCTCCGATGCGTTTAGTCTGGCTCTCGGTGAGCACCTGCTCCCCGTTGAGAGGATTGACGCCACGGTTGGCGAACAAAAGGAAACTGCGAGCCAGATCAGTGCAGCTCATCGCAAGGGCACACTGGTGACAATAGACATCGATAACGGTCTCGACATCGTTGTGGATGTTGCCGAAGCTCTTGATGAAATAAGCGAGCGCCATGTTGCGGTCGGCGTGCAGCCGCTCACTCTGCGCGACGCGGTGGTCATAGTAAATGTCATCGGAACCACAAAGCGACCTCACGAAATCGATGAGTGCTTCTTTGGGACGAGGATATAGAGATATAAGGCGATCGGTGACCACAAGCGCGCCGGCATTAATGAAGGGATTACGCGGCAAGCCCTGCTCATGCTCAAGCTGCACAAGGGAGTTGAACGGGTTGCCTGACGGCTCACGCCCGACCGATTTCCAGAGCTCCTCGCCTATAAGCCGGACTACCATCGTGAGAGTAAACACCTTGGAGATACTCTGCACGGAGAAAGGGACGTCGGCATCGCCGACTTTATATGTATCGAGATCAAGCGTATCGACAACGATGCCAAGCTGGCGCGGGTTGACCTGAGCAAGTGCCGGGATGTAGTCGGCGACCTTACCTGCTCCCCAATATGGCGTCACTTCGCCGTAGATTCTCTTTATTACTTCTGCATAATCTGTCATAACGCAAATTTAAGAAATGTTTTTCTCTCACCGCTGCGGTTGCAAGGGATATTCTTTTCAATGAATATTATTATATTTGTGAATCTATGATGGAAAAGAAAAAGAAAGTATTTGTGTCGGGGTGCTACGACATGCTCCACTCGGGTCATGTCGCCTTTTTCAAGGAGGCGGCAGGATATGGCGACCTGTATGTGGGGATAGGCTCTGACAGCACTATAAAAGAGCTCAAGAACCGCACCCCGATCTACTCGGAGCGGGAGCGCCTTTACATGGTGAAGGCAATAAGATATGTCACCGATGCCTGCATAAACAGCGGCTCGGGAATGATGGATTTTGTGGAGAGCATCGAGAAGTTCAAACCCGATATTTTTGTGGTGAACAGCGACGGTGGCAGCGACACCAAGCGGAACTTCTGCCGCGAGCACGGCATTGAATACATCGAGCTACAGCGCGAACCTGACGCGGGACTCAAAGCCCGCTCCACGACTTCGCTGCGAAGCGAGGTTGCCTCACAACTCCCCTACCGCATAGACATAGCAGGCACATGGATCGATCAGCCATACGTGTCGCAGTATGCTCCCGGCTGGGCCATAACCGCCAGTATCGAGCCTAACCACGATTTCATGGAGCGTGGCGGCATGGCTACGTCGACCCGCAACTCGGCACGGCAGATATGGCCATACGAACTTCCCCCCTACAATGAGGAGATGCTCGCGCGGCTACTCTTCTGCTTCGAGAACAACCCGGAGAATCAAGGGCACATATCGGGAGCGCAGGACTCGATAGGAATATGCATGTCGGGGCTCACGCGCCATTATTACGACAACTGTTACTGGCCGGAAAAAATCGAGAGCATCCACGATGAGGATACACTGGAGTGGCTTGAGAAACACCTCTGGATCGTGCCTATGTTTCCGCGGAAGCCGGGACTGTCGGTTGTGGCCGGCCGGGATATAACGGAGGAGAAAGTAAAGAAGCTCGCCGGGGCTGCCGACCGCTGCTGGAAAGCTATTCTCGACAAGGATCTGCAGGCGTTTGCCGAAGCGTTTGCCGACTCATTTGCAGCGCAGACGTCGATGTTCCCCGCCATGATGCAACCGGGAGTGGAAGATTACATCGACAAAGTGCGTCAGGCGGGTGCTCTGGCGTGGAAGATGACCGGAGCGGGCGGCGGAGGACATCTGCTCGTGGTAATGCCGGAAGGTGAGGCTGCATCGTTGCCGCAAGCTATACCGGTAAAAATAAGACGTTGACAATCCACCAAACTTAAAATCAGCGATATAATGGCTATGAAAATTGGAATGAGAAATCTTCTTATTGTGAGCGCACTGGCTCTAACGACGCTCCCCGACGCGAATGCCCAGCTCGTGACGGGCGAACGTGGCAGCGATGATGTGAAGATAGGTGTGGCAGGGTATTCCTACCGCAAATTTGACCTCGAAAACACATGCCGGATGCTTGAGAACATGGGGGTGAAATATCTGTCGATCAAAGACTGGTGGCTGCCGCTTGACGCTACAAAGGAGCAGATGGAGGAACTGAAAAAGGTGTGCGCGTCGCATGGTGTGGAAGGCTATACGCTCGGACCGATCTACATGCACTCGGAGGCAGAAGTAGACCGCGCTTTCGCCTATGCAGAACGCTACGGCGTGCCTTTCTTTATCGGCGTTCCCGACTATGAGCTGATCGACTACACGATAAAGAAAGTGAAAGACACAGGAATTAAAGTGGCTATTCACACTCACGGCCCCGACGGAGCTGCTTTCCCCGACATATACAAGATTGTGGAACTGGTAAAAGACCCGTCGCTCGGCGTGGGGGCGTGTCTGGATCTGGGACACTGCGTGCGCATGGGGCAGGATGTGGCTCAGATACTCGTGGATTACAAGGACTGGATCTACGACATCCACATCAAAGATGAGACCGCGCCGACCAAAGCCGGACAAACATGGGAAATGGGTCGAGGCGTAATGGACTTCATCCCTATTGCCAAAGCCCTGCGGCAGAGCGACTACAAGGGAGTAGTGAGCGTGGAGTTTGAGAAAAACGGCGATAATCCCAATCCCGGCGTCAGCGAGAGTGTGGGTTATTTCCGTGGTGTGCTTGATGCTACTAAATAAAAGATCTCATCAGTCAAAGATTTACCGGGAGAACGTGTGCGGCTACAGCGGCAGCGTTCTCCCAGTCATTTTAAGCAAATATAACCATCTTGCGCGCCGGCTCATTCATGCCCGCATCAAATCATAATATAACCTAATTTCCACGACTTACTTAAAAATAATGGGTTATTATAGGCCTTATGTCGGCCAGACTTGTTATCTTTGCAGAATCTTAAGTTGTGCCGATGAATGCCGGACGGCATGCCTCAGCGCAAAAACACAATAAGCAAACAATAATAGTTCGTAACTAATACATTATAAAAACGGATGAAAAGAGTCTATACATTCGGTGACGGAAAGGCCGAAGGTGATGCCAAGATGAGAAACCTCCTTGGCGGAAAGGGCGCAAATCTGGCCGAGATGAATCTACTCGGTATGCCTGTCCCCCCGGGATTCACAATTACAACCGAGGTATGTACGGAGTACACACAGTGGGGTAAGGATGAGGTTGTAAAAAGAATCAAGAAAGATGTCGAGGATGCTATCGCACACGTGGAGAATCTGACGGGCAAGAAGTTTGATGATCCCGCCAATCCGCTTCTCGTGTCGGTGCGTAGCGGCGCTCGCGCTTCGATGCCCGGCATGATGGATACCGTGCTTAACCTCGGCATGAATGATGCTACAGTGGCTTCGCTCGCAGAGAAGAGCGGCAATCCCCGTTTCGCATGGGACAGCTATCGCCGTTTCGTACAGATGTATGGCGACGTCGTGCTCGGCATGAAGCCCAAGAGCAAGGCCGACATCGATCCCTTTGAGGCCATAATGGAAAAGGTGAAAGAGGAGAAGGGTGTGAAACTCGATACCGAACTGGATGTGGAGGATCTCAAGAAACTCGTCAAACTCTTCAAGCAGGCCGTAAAGGAATATACCGGAAAGGATTTCCCCGAGAGCGCATGGGAGCAGCTCTGGGGCGGCATCTGCGCCGTGTTTGACAGCTGGATGAACGAGCGCGCTATCCTCTACC
>CAYSKE010000110.1:0-7369 GCA_964431465.1 uncultured Muribaculaceae bacterium
GGGAGGTGGAGAGCTCGGTGCATTACGCGATCAAGGACGGCAAGCCCGCTCCGGCAAAGGTGCCCGCCTACATGTGGCTGGAGTACGTCGCCGCAAATCTGGTGCAGGAGGAGTAGGGTATGGAGGATTACACACATGTGCCTATACGCAGTATAATTGCTGCCGTCATGTCGGTAATAGCGGAGTTCTACGCCCACCTCGCCCCATGGCTTCTGCTGGGGCTGGTGCTGTGTTTTGTGGATCTGCGTTTCGGCGTGATGGCGGCAATAAAGCGCGGCGAAGAGATCAGGCTGAGCCGGATGTGGCGTCGGACAATAAACAAGATGATCGATTACCTGTGCTGGGTGACGGTGGCCGAGGCGTGCGGACTCACCTTTACCCCCAATCTCGGTGTGTCGGTGATCTCGGTGGCGGTGCTTTTCCTCGTTTACGGCATCGAGATCAATTCGTGCGTCAACAATTATCTGGAGTATAAAGGCATCCGAAAGAAGTTCAACTTCTGGAAGCTGGTAAAGCGGCCGGAGTTTGATGACGCGCTTGAGGATGTAGACAAAAAGAAACTTGAATCATGAAATATTTTACCATTCCGGAGCTTACCCGCTCCGCTACAGCGCAGAAAAAGGGGATCGAGAACACGCCGACCCCCGAAGCTGTCAAAAACCTGACAGCACTGACCGATAATCTGCTCGACCCGCTCAGGGAGCTTTGGGGCGCGCCGCTGACCGTGACGAGCGGTTATCGCTGTCCGGCTCTAAACACGGCTGTCGGAGGCACAAAAACCTCGCATCACAAGCAAGGCATGGCGGCTGACCTTGTGACTGCCGAAAACACCCCTGAGGCTAACAAACGGCTGTTTGAGACGCTGCTTAAATCGGGACTGCGGTGGACTCAGGCGATATGGGAGCGCAACGCCAAAGGTGATACATGGGTACACGTGTCTTATGATCCCGCTAACCTCAAAAAAGAGATCCGCTACACATGAGACAGAAAGAGATTATAACGAAAAGGGAGGTGGTTTGCCTCGCGCTGACCTGCTTCGCGTTGCTGTTGATGTGGCTTCTCTTTGACTCCATGTGGCAGCATGATGCACGCCCGGATCAGGAGGGCGCACAACCCGACACTGTGCGGGTGGTGATCCATGACACGGTGACGGTCATTAAGCCCGCGCCGGTGCAGACAAGCATGCTGTATGGCCATGTTGTGCGGTTGCCTCGGTGGGGTGCTCCCGACATTGATGACGTGAGCAAAAAGCAAACGGATGATCCCGTGCCGCTTACGCCTGCTGAAAAATCATCCAGCAAACAGGACTCGGTGGATGTGGTCGCGCCGATAGAGCGCAAGGTCTACACGGATTCCACCAATTACCGAGCCGTGATCTCCGGCGCATGGGTGAGCCTCGACACGATGGAGATCTACCGGCAGCGCGAGGTCTGGACTATCACCAAGCCTCCCGATCGGCGCAGATGGAGCGTAGGGGTAGGCATAGGGTACGGCATGACACCTCACGGGCTACAGCCGTGGGCAGGGGTGACGGTAAGCTATACGCTGTTTCGATTCTAAATCTAAAGAAGAACCAATATGAAGAAAATAAAAGTTTCATTACTCGTAAAAGGAGATATAATAGCAAGCGGCAATGTGACTTTCGCAGAAAAGAAAGTGGACACCAATGGCGTTTATTTAACCGTTGACAGGTGTGATACACCGGAGGCAAACCCTATACTTGATCTATCGGAAACTGTGGTAATAGAGGGTGACATGAGAGTCAGAGACCTGAATGCTTTACGGGGCGTGGTGATCGCAACCGGCGATGTGGTCGCCGGAAGCGGTGACACAATGCCAAAGATGATACCCAATGTGCAAAATGTGTACTCCGTAGGGTACTGTCAGTAGAAACGCACTCCTATGGTTCAATTATTATCATTCACATCTTGCAGCTAACATCTATTTTTAGCGCAACGAAAAGATATTGATATGGCAACGATAAAGATAGAAATTCTACAGTCGGATATCTATGAAGAGGTGGAGAAAGCAACTGACTACACCGGCTCAAAGATGATCGCTCAGGATGAAGGTGCGCGTGATCGCATACTTGCCGGGAGTGAAGACCTTTCAACTCTGACAAGATTTTGGGATGAATCGGTAGCTGCCGCCAATGAAAAGTTTAAGGAGATGCTTATTTCAGGCGGCACTACCACCACAGGAGGACAAACCAAGTATGCTTTGTCACTGGAAGTCAGCAAAGCCTTTGACGTGACACTGATCGATAGTGTAAAATCGGCTCTCAGAAGTTTCTTTGTACACTCCATAGTGGGACAGTGGTTTAAGTTCTCGAATAAACAGGAAGCATCGGATTGCTTTACGGAAGCTGCCGAGATGCTTCAGGGAGCTGATCGCATACTATATTCACGCAAAAGACCTACCAAACCGAACGATTGATTTAAGTGCTATGCCAAAGAAAAAGATTGAGGTAATTATAAAAATATCATGGTTGCTCTTTGATATCATGAACGAGACATTTCTGCGCGGCCGGACGTTGCAGAACAAAGAGAACCATCGCGAAATAGCCTCTATGTTTGCCTCGGAGGACGAAGAGAACCAAGAGAAGATCCTGCGCTCAATAAAACGTGGCTTTTCAGAGATTAAGTCGGATTTGGATGAATACCTCGACGAAACCGCCACGTCGACCGACAACAGCAATTATGACGGTAAAACAAATCTGGTGCTTAATCTGGCGATGCCGAGCAACTTCAACGAGGCCGCTACTGCCGGAATAGGTGAAGCCGTGCATGATTTTCTGAAGAACACAACAATCGCCGACTGGTATCTGGTTACCCGCAAAGAAGAGGCCGAACAATACTATGCACTTGCACAGAGAAGCCTCGCAGCTGCGGGTAGAGCGACAAGCAAGCGAAAACGCCCGACACGTCCCACCGAATAATGTAGGTAGGCGAAAGGAGTTATTATTCAGATTCCTGTCGCCTACTGCGGCGAGATTCAAACGACAAACATATTAACAATAATTCCTTTCGCCTACTTATGAGTTGCTTTTTAGAAACAAAAGAGGGTAAGACGCGCGCTATACTGACTTTCAACCGCGAACAGTTGTTGTACGACATAAAGAATTACTCGTACATCGAGGGGAGTGTGGTTAAAGAGGAAGTAGATGATCACCGCCGACACATGATTCAGGATGTGGGTGAGGAGGGCAATGTTGACCGTGTGACCCGCGTGCTTGACCTCGGTGTGAAAAGATGCCGGGAGAAACTTTATTCTTTCACTAAACATGACGTCCATAAGCCTGAACTGAATGACCGCCTCGTTGAGACAGGGACATACGGCATTGTGCTGAATGTGCCCGACGGCTTTTCCCAGACCACTCTTGACTATCTTGAAGAGTTGATTCATGAATACCTTGTGTATATGGTAATGAGAGAGTGGCTCAGCATAACCAATCCGGCAAAATCGGAAGTCTGGAAAGCTAAAGAGGTGGAGATCGAGCGTGAAATTCAAGGATGCTTAAATACGCGCACACATCGAACGAGAATCAGACTGCATCCATTTGGATAACTATAAAGCCCAAAGAGCCGCAATGAGATTTCACTGCGGCCTTTTTTTGTGTGTGGGTTGAGGATTATCGAGGCTGGTCGGTCAGACGTGGAGTGAATCGGATTGAACATCCATCGACACACTCATCTACCGATAGGTTGCAAAGTAACGCAATCCGGAAATACTTGTAGGGAGTTCCGGAGAATCCACGCAGGTAGTGATCGGTACTTGAATAGATCGTATGCCATGAGTAGAGATCGCGGGCACCGTAGAGCACCACTTTCACGTCGCCTTTACGGAACATACCCCGCTGAATAACGCTGCTTATGGTCTTGTGAATATCGGGTAAGTCCAATTTTATCGGACGTGTAACGCATAATGCCGCAACGGTTGAGACATCGGACTGCCCCAAGTCGACGAGATGCCCGGCATTGTCCATGGCCAGAGCTTCAGGGTAAGAGTTTACACCGCCGGCAAATGTAGAATGCATCAGTCCCCACAGCTGAGATTTGAAAGAATAAACATAGGCATAACCATATTGAGGAGAAAACGCTATGAGACGTTGATGCACATAGTCGTAGATCATACGGCAGTCGGAGATGAACTTCAGGAAAGGCACAACAGGAAGGCACTTGCTGTCGCTATGGCCAAGCATGGTGTGAAGAGTAGTCACGCCTGAGAGGGTGCTTACATCGAAAGGTGCCGGACTATTGATCACGTCGGAGATGCACTGAGCTTGCGAACCGCTCAGTAGTATAATGCCACGTTCGGTTGCAAAGAGCACAGCCGAATCGATCTGCGTTATGCTTGCCGGATTTATACATACGTCGCGGGTAATCGGTTGTTTGGCTATAAATGTGCCGCTTGTGCTCAGCTCCATCGCCCATACCCCTTCAGTGGTAAACGTGTAGAGCGGGAACTGGCCGAACTGACCTTGCGAAAGAGCTTTTGCCGCCGATGAAATGCCAATGATCGACCCCATGCCGACAGTATTGATATTGTTTACCGGGAAAATAAACGGATTATTGACCTCGGAAGTGTAGAGTTTTGAGGGGACGGAAACGGACGTGGCGGTAACATCGGTATCCCCCGCAGAGTCATCGACTGGAGTGCAATCGGCAGCCAAACCACCATACCAGTACGCCCCGTTCAGAAAATCGTGAGGCGTGAGTTTAAGAATGCGTCTGAGTGATCCAGCCCATATCATCATCTTATAAGCTGACGCATCGGGATAGTAGATATAGCGCGGGAAAACATCATCTAAGAAACCTCGTGCCGGATCGTCGGCAACCGGCAGTGAATCGTCATAGTCGCTCAGCGCATAACAGCGCACACCCTCACGTCGTGACCAGACTTTTATGATCACACGCCGGGTTGTGGGATTATGATTGTCGTAGGCGACAGCCGAGCAATAAGGGAGCGGCGGGGCCTGGATCAGCTCGACATTGGCAACATTGAATCGTGAATTATAGGAATGCAGACACTTTGGGATCAGGCTAAAATGTGAGATATAATCATCGGGCAAAGTCGGGCGGGCTGTGAGAGCCGACAGGTCGGTCAACTCCAGCTCCAGCGGGGTCATTGATGAGGAGGGTGTAATCTCGTCGATTTTGAATGAGGCGATACGGTAGAACGTGCCGGCCTGAGCGGAACGGATCTTGTCATGGAAATCCTTATTGAAAGGTATTCCCCATGCCGCCCCGTCGAGCGATGAGGGAACAATGGTGTGATCTTTGAATGTTGTTGAGTCAAGATCGGCATAATGTCCGACAAAAAACGGATCATCGGCACCCTCGCCACGTGATGGCGGCCGCGTTCCGGTTCCTGACCCTGTTGCCCCCGGGCGGAGCTCCGGGGTGTAGCCGTCGTATAAACCATATAGCAGGAGGTTGCGTAGAGAGGTGCGCCCAGTCACTTTCTCTGATTGGTCATAGGTATATATCGGAGCTGACACAAACACATCTATTCCCGAGATTATATCTTCCCATTTCGACAGCTCCTCAAGATTGTTTTGGTACATGCGATATACCAGAGAGAAATAGGTTACATCAAGAGCCGAGGTAATGCTGAGAGTGTTTCCTGACGAAGTGGCCGATGTTATCTTTACGAACGGCACTGTGACGGTCGGGAGCATGAGCACCGGCGCGGAGTGCCACGAATATGAACCGTCGAAAAGCCGGTAGGCATACCTCACAAAGAAAGGCTGATAGAAATAACCTTTGGAAGATACGTTGTCGGCAACCGACGACAACAGCAACCCGTAGACAGCATTAGAAAGGATGTTGAAGAAAGATTTATCATCTTCTGAAGGCGAGAGGTGAAGCTTGCGATCTCCTGTGCCGGTAAAATGACCAAGTGTGTAGGCCGGGCAATCGGGAAAATCATGTGATACGCTGTCGGAGAGTGCCCCCATCTTCTGACAACCAAAAGCAATCGAGGTGAACGGCGGCCGGTAGCCGAGCCGCACATACGCATTCTCTTTCCAGAGGAGATAAAGCAGCCCTTTGGGAGTTGAGAAAATGAGGGTATTTCCCACGGCACACACATTGTCGGGCGCATCGGAAGCGAGGAACGGTAAGGCGGTTGAGGTCGCGGGAGTCGGTTTGTTGATCCACTTGAGAGTGCCGGACGTCAAGCGGACTATGTAGTGGCAATAGGTGGCGGTCTTATGGATATAGATTACCCGCGCTCCGCTATCGAGCGTCAGAATGGTTTTGGCAGGAAAGATCGGGCGCAATGCACCGTCCTCATTAATGAGATTGAGCGAGTAGGCGAGGTCGCCATCCTGAGATTCATAGTCAGATGGGACGGCGGTATAGCCCCGGTATTTGACATCTTTATCCATAATGCAAGAGAAGTTAGAGAAGGTGGGAAGTTATGACAGGAAGATAAGTGACACCGTTGCGCACCGTTGGCTCCCCTATCATCAGAGAGACGCGGTCGCCGTTGACCTTACACGCATCGAGCATAGCACGGGAGAGCCTTGCGGAGTTCGCCACAAAGGTGCGCCCTCCTTTCTTCGACAGGCGGCATCGCGCTTCATGGCGTCCGAACATATCTTTTCCGGCAAATAGCAGGTACTCGCCGCCATCGACGGCAACATTGATCACATCGCCGACATTGAGCGAAAGCAGCCCGGCAACCCGGGATGTGATGAGGATGCGGCCTGATTTATAGAAGATGATATCGGGGCGACGAGTGTGGGTAAGAAGTTTTGTCATGCTTAAAGTTAGGAATGTTGTTGAGGATGGAGTGTATAAGTGTTGTGACAGCAGTCAGGTGATGATGTACTGCACGTTGAATGCGTAGTCGCGGCATAGCTTAGCGATCTGCACATGGTCAGTGGGATTCTGGAAGCAGGAGAGCATGATCAGCCGTTGCCTTGTGTCGCATCTGATTCCTTTTTTCCTTAGCCGATACAGCAGATTCGCCCGGCGCTTTGATACGTTACTCTTGTTCTGATCCATCTTGTATATATACTGTGCAAGCGGGGTTGGTTACTTTGATCTTTAAGAGTCCGTTGAACGTCCGGTTTGAAGGACGCACACCGCAGTATTGGATTATCGACCCTCCGCATCGCCATCGCTGACGATGGGCGCACGTGCGACACGTAGCTGCCGGTTTCTCCGGCAGCGTAGGTGGAATGTCAAATAGAGTACCATCATTCATTGTCACACTTGATTATTTGGGTTAAGCGTTTGGAGAGAATGAAGTAACATGATTTCTCGGCACAGTACCAAAGGATGTTCTCGCATAGTTGCTTGTCATTCCAAAACGCGCAACGTTTGTTACACTCTCCTTTCGTAGCCTTATATACATTGCC
>CAYSKE010000111.1:0-7364 GCA_964431465.1 uncultured Muribaculaceae bacterium
TGAAGTTCCTGAGCCTTTTCCATCTGGTCGGCGGGGATCTCCTCGATGACGGGCACACCGCCGTCGGGACCCCACGAATATTTCTTCATGAGAAGAACGTCGATCATGGAGTTGAAACCGGGGCCACATGCAAGAGGATACTGGATAGGCACAACCTTGTTGCCAAAGATTTCCTTCATCTGCTCCAGCACATTGTCATAGTCGGCTTTCTCACCGTCGAGCTGGTTCATGGCGAAGATGACAGGCTTGCGCTGCGACTTGACAGTGCGGAAGATGTTTTGCGTGCCTACCTCGACACCATACTGTGCGTCGATGAGTATAACGGCCGTATCGGTAACATTAAGAGCGGTAATTGCATTACCAACGAAATCATCGGCACCGGGGCAGTCGATGAAATTGAGCTTCTTACCGAGAAACTCAGCATACATTATCGTGGAGAACACCGATGAGCCGTATTCCTTTTCAACGGGGAAATAGTCACTGACGGTATTGCCGGCGTTGACCGAGCCACGACGTTTTATCACACCACACTCAAAGAGCATGGACTCTGCAAGGGTTGTTTTGCCCGAACCCTTGCTGCCCAAGAGGGCTATGTTCTTGATTTCTCTTGTGTTGTAGACCTTCATGCTTACCAATAAGGTTATTAGAGGTTATTCACTTCTTTCTGACAGGACCCGACGTTGAGTTCTGCGATGCGAAAAGTAGTATTTTTTTTGATAATATGTCAATTTCAGGAATATGTTACACAACATCTTTCATTACAGCTAAAAAAATCGTACCTTTGGCATTCTTTTTGCAGAGGGTAATTGAGTGCAGGAAGCCTGACAGCTATCGGCTGCCGGTGTCACCCGCTCAATACCAACACTCAGAGTAAAACCGATGACCGACGACTTATTTGACGATAAAGACATGCCACACATGTCAATAGCACATATAGCCGTGGCAGGGCAGCCAGGCGAGAGCGACGTGAAAATTCCCGATCCGGGTCATGTAGCAGTACTTCCGACCCGCAATCTGATACTTTTTCCCGGCGTCACCACTCCCGTGAGCCTGTCGCGTGAAGCAAGCAAACTTCTCGTAGAAAACGCTTCAAAGCAGAAATATGCCATAGGCGTGATATGCCAGACCGATCCCGAGGTGGATGATCCCGGCATAAAGGATCTCTACAAGTACGGCGTGCTTGCCGAGGTCATAAACGTGATAAGGTTTCCCGACAACACCACCACAGCCTTTCTGCGTGCCCTCAAGAAATTCCGCATCACCGGCGAGGCCGAGGACTCGCTGCCCGGTCAGCTTGCCGTGGCCGTGCGTCCGATACGCGACACGATGCCGCGACAGGGAGACTCGGAGTTTGAAGCACTTGTAAATGCCATACGCGACTCGGCGCTTAAGATTGTGGATCGCGGTCACGGCTTCACTCCCGATGTGGCGATAAACTTGCGCAACATCGAGAATCCCGAGACGATAATAAACACGGTAGCTACCGTTTTCCCGCTCGAACAGGAGTTCAAGATAAAACTTCTCACACAGCACCGCGTGAAAGAGCGCGCATTTGAGCTGATCACCGAGCTGTGCCGACAGGAGCAGATGCTCGAGCTGACAGACCTCATAAAGTCGAAAGCGCGTCAGGGTCTCGAGGAGAATCAGCGCCGCGTGTATCTGAACGAGCAGATGGAGGCGATACGCACCGAGCTCTACGGCAGCGAGGGGGACGAGGCTGACGAGCTTGTGAAACGTGGGGATGCGGTGGCATTTCCCGAGGATGTGCGCAAGACATTCGACAAAGAGATCGAGAAACTGCGCCGTCTCAACACCTCGAGCCCCGACTATGCAATACAATACAACTATCTCGACACCCTTCTGGAACTGCCATGGGGTAAAGAGACGGAACTAAGCACCGATTTCCAAAGCGCACAGCAGACTCTTGACGCAGATCACTATGGTCTTGAAAAGGTGAAGGAGCGCATACTGGAGCAACTTGCGGTGATGATGCACCGTCCCGACGGCCGCAGCCCGATCCTGTGCTTCGTGGGTGCCCCCGGCGTGGGGAAGACGTCGCTCGGCAAGTCGGTGGCAGCCGCCCTCGGACGCAACTACCAGCGTGTGTCGCTCGGCGGCGTGCATGACGAGGCAGAGATACGCGGTCACCGCCGAACCTATATCGGTGCATTGCCGGGACGCATCATCGACGCCATGAAGCGCGCAGGATCGTCGAACCCCGTGCTGCTGCTCGACGAGATCGACAAACTTGGCCGTGACTTCAAGGGTGACCCGTCGGCCGCCCTGCTGGAAGTGCTTGACCCGGAGCAGAACAATAAGTTCCACGACAATTTTGTGGATGTGGACTTTGACCTGTCAAAGGTTCTCTTCATCGCTACCGCCAACTCACTCTCGACACTCCCTCAGCCGCTTCTCGACCGCATGGAAATCATCGACATCTCGGGCTATGTGCTTGAGGAAAAGGTGGAAATCGCGCGCCGTCACCTGATACCGAAGGTGAAGAAAGAGCTTGGCATCGAGGATGAGGATTTCACGATCTCAGACGACGCAATCAAGGGGATAATAGAGAATTACACATCGGAAAGCGGTGTGCGCCAACTTGAGAAGACCATCGCGAAAGTGATGCGCAAGCTGCTCTATCTGAAGATGAGCGGAGGGGAAGCACCTGAGACGGTGAATGCCGAAGACCTCACCCGCCTGCTCGGAGCGGCTCACTTCAGCCGCGACCGCTACGAGGGTAATGATTTTGCCGGAGTTGTGACCGGCCTTGCATGGACTGCCGCCGGAGGTGAGATTCTTTTTATCGAGTCGTCGCTTGCGGCCGGCAAGGGGGAGAAACTCACACTGACCGGCAATCTCGGCGACGTGATGAAAGAGTCGGCGACACTGGCCCTGCAATATGTGCGCAGCCACGCAACCGAGCTCGGCATCGATCCCGCCGAATTTGAGAAGAACAACGTGCATATCCACGTGCCGGAAGGAGCGATCCCGAAGGACGGCCCGTCGGCGGGTATCACCATGACAACGTCGATAGTGTCGGTTTTCAAGGGTGTGAAAGTGAAGGAGCGGCTTGCCATGACCGGCGAGATGACCCTGCGCGGAAAAGTGCTTCCGGTGGGAGGTATCAAAGAGAAAATCCTTGCCGCCAAGCGTGCCGGCATCAGAGAGATCATCCTGTGCAAAGAAAACCGCAAGGATGTGGAGGAGATACCGCAGAACTATCTCGACGGACTGGAGTTTCACTACGTGGAAACCATCGGCGATGTGCTTGCGATAGCTCTCACCGATCAGAAAGGGAGATAACCTGACACCAGAAAGCCATGAGCGGAGAAACGGAAGAAAAATTCGCAACGCTTTGCGGCACCACTCTGCGCTATACCGTGCAGGGCGAAGGACGGCCGATGATAGTGATGCACGGCTGGGGTTGCACGGCTGAGACTGTCGGCTCGGTGAGCCGGCTTGCCGCTGCCGCCGGCTGGAAAGTCTACACCGTGGATTTTCCGGGGTTCGGCAAGTCGGAGGAGCCTGACGGAGTGTGGGGTGTGGAGGAATACACCCGGCAGATCGAGGCTCTCGCCGCTCATGAAAAGATAGAAAATCCGGCACTCGCCGGTCACTCTTTCGGTGGTCGCGTGGGCATTGTGTTTGCCTCACGCAATCCGGTCGACCGAATGGTGCTCATCGATGCCGCCGGAGTGAAACCACGCCGCAAACTGTCGTACTACATCAAGGTCTACAGCTTCAAGGTTTCTAAACTGGCTTTACGGCTTGTATATGGCAAAGAGCGTAGCCGGCAGATGATCGAGGAGAGGCGACAGCGCTCCGGATCAGCCGACTATCTTGCCGCTTCTCCAAAAATGCGGATGATACTGAGCAAGGTCGTGAATGAGGATCTGAAACACCTCATGCCTAAAATCAAGGCACCTACCCTGCTGATATGGGGCACAGCCGACACCGCCACTCCCCTCTCCGATGCCAAAACCATGGAGAAGCTGATACCCGATGCCGGGCTTGTGGCCATCGAGGGAGCGGGACACTACTCATTCCTCGACGCTCCGGGCATATTCGGAGCTGCGTTCACAAATTTTCTCAAGGCAAAAATATAACGTGAAGTAATGGACTTCAAAACTATCTCTCTTACAGTCACAATAGTGCTTGCGGTGGCTACGGTCGCCGATCTGGCGGCTGTGCTGAAACGCAGCCTCATGATGCTGCAGCTCAATTCCTACCGCAACGAGCGTTACACGCGATGGTTCAACCAGAGTGGCGAAAGCACCACACCGTGGCGTCTGGCCGCCTGCATTGCTTTGTTTCTGACTCTCGTGCATCATCTGCCGTCGGTCATTACGCTTGCCGTCGCCGCTATAATCGTCATCAGCAACTTCATCGCGCTCTGCCGACGCCGCTACAAGAAACCGCTTGTGTTCACCCCAAGAGCCAAGCGCCTCTATGCCGTGATGATGGGACTTGCACTGGTAATTCCCACAGTCATCGGCTTACTGACTGGCAATCTCGCTACGGCGTGCAAGGTGGGGCTGGCAGAAATCGTGCTTAGCCCGATATTCGCCCTGAGTGCCAACGTGCTTCTTCGCCCGGTTGAGAAATCGATCAACCGCCGCTACTACAACGAGGCGGCATCAATACTGCGCTCTATGCCTGAGCTGAAAGTGGTGGGCATAACCGGCAGCTACGGCAAGACTTCGACAAAACACTATCTCCATCACATACTGAGTCAGGAATTTGAGACGCTCATGACTCCCGGCAGCTACAACACGACCATGGGGGTGATACGCACCGTCAGAGAGATGATGCGCCCCTACACCCAAGTGTTTATCGCCGAAATGGGTGCCAAGCAGCCGGGCGACATCAAGGAGATATGCGATCTTGTGCATCCTGAGATCGGTATCATCACCGCGGTGGGTGAACAGCATCTAGAGACGTTCGGGTCGGTGGAGAATGTGTGCCGCACGAAATTTGAGCTCGCCGACGCTCTTCCGGCCGACGGACTGATTGTGGTGAACGACGGCTTTGAAGCTGCAAAGGGGCACAAGGTGGACAATGTGGCTTGCCGACGCTACTACGCCGGAAGCGATAAAAAGACTGCCGGGGAAGCTGACTACCGCGTGAGTGAGGTAACATACCGCCCGGACGGCACCCGATTTACAGTTGAAGGCCCCGACGGCTACCGCAGTGAATACTCAACCCCTCTGATGGGTGAATGCAACATAGCCAATCTGCTCGGAGCTATCATCGTGGCAAAACAACTTGGAGTGCCTGAAGGAAAGATCGCCTACGCCCTGTCGACGATGCCGCAGGTGGAACACCGCCTGAGCACAAAGCACACTCCCGGTGGCCTGACAATCATCGACGATGCCTTCAACTCCAATCCTCAGGGATCGGCTATGGCACTTGAGGTGCTGGCGCTTATGGACATACCGGGGCGCCGCTTCATCATCACTCCCGGCATGATCGAGCTCGGCCAGAGGCAGTATGACGCCAACCGCGAGTTCGGTGAGAAGATCGGCGACTGCGCCGATATAGCGATCATCGTGGGACAGTACAACCGCGAGGCAATCATTGAAGGAATCGGCGACAAGCTGCCGAAGGAGTGCGTGATATGCGCCCCCGACTTCACTACCGCCCAGCGCATAATGACAGGCATGGCAAAGCGCGGCGATGCAGTGCTCTATGAGAATGACCTTCCCGACACTTTCAAGTGATGAAGCGACGCCGCGACTTAACGACAAAAACTAACCATACCCCCGTATAAATCAGGATGAAAACCAACATTGGAGTGTTTTTCGGCGGACGGTCCACCGAACATGAGATTTCTGTCATTTCGGCCAACCAGGCTATGGCAGCCATTGACCGCGAGAAATATGACGTGACCCCCATCTATATCAGCAAGGAGGGTAAATGGTACACCGGCGAGAAGCTCACCGACGTGCGTAATTTCCGTGACCTCAACGCGCTTAAAAATGATTGCCGCGAGGTGTACATGCGCCCGATATTCGGCGACACAAATCTCTATCCGGTCAAAGCGGCGAAAAAGCTCTTTGGCGACGGGGCAGCTCCGGTGGCTCATCTCGACGTGGCAATACCGGTGCTTCACGGCTCCAACGGCGAGGATGGAGTATTTGAAGGTGTGCTCGAGTCGACCGGCATCCCATACGCCGGCTGCAACGTGCTCGCCTCGGCCAACGGCATGGACAAGATCACGATGAAGATGATACTTGCTGCCGACGGTATTCCTGTGGTGCCATACGTGTGGTTTACCGACAAACAGTGGTATAACGACCGCGACGCAATGGCTGACCGCATTGAGAAGACTCTCGGCTATCCGGTAATCGTGAAGCCCGCCAACCTCGGCTCAAGTGTCGGGATCGGGCGCGCCGGTGACCGCACCGCCCTGTTTGAGAAAATCGCCGATGCCGCACGCTATTCACGCCGCATCATCGTGGAGCACATGATCGACGATCTTCAGGAGATAAACTGCTCGGTGCTCGGCGACTGCGACGACTACAAGACCTCGGTGCTCGAGGAGCCGGTGAAAAGTGGAGAAATCCTCTCGTACACCGACAAATATATGGGTGGCAGCAAGGGGGCTAAAGGAATGCAGGCCGCCCAGAAGCGCATTCCCGCCGATCTGCCTCAGGAACTCACCGACCGCATACGCACTCTCGCCGGCGAGACGTTCCGCGTGCTGTCGTGCCACGGCGTGAGCCGCGTGGATCTCATCGTCGACCGCTCGACAGGGGAAGTCTTTGTCAACGAAATCAACACCATTCCCGGCTCGCTCTCATTCTACCTATGGGAAGCTACCGGCCTCTCTTTTGCCGGCCTGATGGATAAACTCGTGGCTCTCGCACTGAAGCGCCGCCGCCAAGAGGAGGAGAAAACCGTGAGCTACGACCAAAACATTTTCAGTCTCGGCGGAGGTGTCAAGGGAGTGAAAGGTGCTAAAGGTGTGAAAGGATAAAAAAATAGATTATCTTTGCAGAAAGACTGAAACCAGAAGAAAAGATAAAACAGATATGTCAAAGCGATTTCCAGAATACAGCGGCCTGAACCTATCGGCCGTCAACAAAGAGATGCTCGCCAAATGGGACAGCGAGGACCTGTTCCGCACCAGTCTCAAAGAGCGGGAGGGTCATCCGGCGTTTGTATTCTACGAAGGTCCTCCGTCGGCCAACGGTATGCCCGGTATCCACCATGTGATGGGTCGCACCATCAAGGATATCATCTGCCGCTACATGGCCATGAAGGGTTACCGCGTCGACCGCAAGGCCGGCTGGGACACCCACGGACTTCCGGTGGAGCTTGCCGTGGAGAAATCGCTTGGCATCACCAAAGAGGATATCGGC
>CAYSKE010000112.1:0-3684 GCA_964431465.1 uncultured Muribaculaceae bacterium
GGCACGCCGCCAGCGTTTGTCCTGAGCCAGGATCAAACTCTCAATAAATCGTATCTTAACCGACTAATGCCGACTAAAATCATTCATTGAAAACTATCTCTAGCTTCAATCTCAAATAGAATTCTTCTCGCTTGCTTTCGCAAGCTTAAAAAGCCCTCTTTGCTGGTGCTTAAGTTTTGCTTAAGCTTCCCATGATCCCTTCCAGGATCATGGCTTACAATGTTTAATTTTCAAGGTACACTCGCCCTCGCTCGAAGCGACAGCTTTGTTAATATAGCATTTTTCCTTTGGTTTGTCAACAACTTTTCTCTGGAAATTTGAAAAAATTTTCAGCTTTTTCCAACGCCCCAAAATCTGGACTTTTTACCCGCCGCCACCACAAAATGCGTGCCGTTTTTCCGGCAGCTGCACGGCCGGGCATACTCACTCTGCCTGCATCGCCTCCAGCGTCCTGGCAAACAGTTCATTCAGCTCGATCCCCAGCATTTCCGCTCCCTGTGTGATCACATCCCGGGAACAGCCCGCCGCGAACTTCTTATCCTTGAACTTCTTCCTGACAGAGCTGACCTCCATCCCCTCAAGGCCGGTGGGACGCATCAGTGCCGCAGCGCCGATCAGTCCGGTAAGCTCGTCCACGGCAAACAGCACTTTTTCCATGTACTTCTCCGGGGCGACGTCGCTGCACAGGCCATAGCCATGGCTGACCACGGCGTGGATCACCGCGTCATCCACATCCAGTTCCTTCAGCAGCGCCTGGGCTTTCACGCAGTGCTGCTCAGGCCACTGTTCAAAGTCTATGTCATGCAGCAGTCCCACGCTCTGCCAGAAATCCACATGCTCCGGGTCGTACTCTCTTGCGAAATGCGCCATCACCTTGCCCACGGTCTTCGCGTGCTCAATATGGAACGGCTCGCTGTTGTATTGTTCGGTCAGGGCCAGTACCTGCTCCGGCGTCGGTATGTAGCTCATGATGTACCTCCGTGTTTTTTTGTATCATTTTACCTGCTGGCCGCCGGAAAATCAACTGCAACATTTTTAAAGGGAGAGATGCGATCTGCGCATTCTCTCCCCTTGCCGTTTCGATCATGGACGGTTACGGATTCTTTGTACCGTTGCCGTTCATCAGCTTGTCACCGGCATCCTCCAGCTTGTCGCCGGCGTTATCCAGAGAGTCCTTCACGTCGTTCTCCAGATCATTGGTTCCGGCATGAATGGGATCGTCGTTCGTCAGCGGGCCGTTATCGTCGTCGGTTATAATGCCGTCATTATCGTTGACGTTGCCGTCCTCCGGGTCGGGCATCATGGTCGCCGGTGCATTGGTCGCCGTCGGGTTGACGGTAGGCGTGGTATTGGGTCGGTTGTTCTTATTCTCCCCACAGCCGCTCAGCAGCGCAGAAAACGCCATCGACAACGCGAGAATATATACCATGGTTTTTTTCATCGGTTCTCCTCCATTACGTTTTGTGGTACACCGCTATTATCTGCGCCGCGGCATATCCTATGTATCCCAGCTTTTACCGTTCGAGGATTTTCCAAATTTAGATTGCGCTTTAAAAATTAAATATGTATAATGGTGTATATGACAAATTTAGCCGAAAAAACTACAAACCCCTTGCGGCGCTGGTTCCGCCTGTGCCCGCTGCGCCATATCCTGATCCTGTCCGGCGGGCTGATCATCGCAGCCTATTTCGCCCTGCGCGGCCGGCCGGGCGTGATGCAGCGTGTTTCCGACCGCTTCGTCCGGCCCTGGCACCGCTTTGTCAGCCGCCTGTGCAGCCACCTCCCCTTTTCCGTGCCGGTCACTCGCTGGGTGAATTCTCGGCTCTTGTGGCTGCGGGTGCAATGGCGTTTGAGGATGGCCTGCGCCTTGTGGCTGCGCGCGCTATGGCAATGCAGAAGGCTTGCGAGCAGAATCCGTCGACAATGGCTGCCGTGCTCGCTCTGCCGGATGAGAAGGTGGAGGAGATCTGCGCCGAGATTCCGGGTGTGGTCGTCTGCGCAAACTATAATTGCCCCGGACAGCTTGTGATCTCGGGCGAGGTGCCTGCAATCGAGGCTGCTTGCGAGAAGCTTCTCGCTGCGGGCGCGAAGCGTGCGCTGAAACTGAAGGTGGGTGGCGGTTTCCACTCGCCGTGCATGGAGCCTGCTCGTGCTGAGCTTGCGGAGGCAATAGCCGCAACGGATATCAAGTCGCCGATATGCCCTGTATATCAGAACGTGGACGCGCTCCCTCACACTGATCCCGCCGAGATAAAGGCTAATCTTATCGCACAGCTGACGGCTCCGGTGCGCTGGACTCAGTCGGTGAAGAACATGATCGCCGACGGCGCCACTGAGTTTGTGGAACTTGGCCCGGGCAAGGTGCTTCAGGGTCTGGTGATGAAGATCGACCGCTCGATGGCTGTGTCGGGTCAGCAGTAAGCCTACGCTTAATAAATCGAAAAACACACTCATATAATTAAGATGCTAAGTAAACTGAATATATTTAACCGCCTGCAGGTAATGACTTTTGTCATTGCCTGCGGGTTTCTGTTTGCGCTGACGTCGTGCAGCAAGGGGAGTGATGTGCCTGAACCGCGCCGGACTTCGGAGCGCGCGATACTGGTGTATATGGTTGCGTCGAACAGCCTTGGGTCATATAACTATGACGATGATGACATCGCGGAGATGCTTGCCGCCGCACGGTCGGGTGACCTGCTCGACGGTAGTCTGGTAATATATCATCAGAGCTACTCGGGAACGCCTGTGCTGAAAGAGGTGACTCCAACGGGACTCGACACGCTGAAGATTTATGACAACTCGGTGTCGTCGCTATCGGTGGCACGGATGAAGGGGGTGATCGGTGATGTGAAAGCGTCAATCCCGGCGAAGGATTACGGCATAATCCTGTGGAGCCACGGCAACGGATGGCTACGTGCGGGTGAAGGGCATACAGGGGAAACGCCGATAGGGCGTGCTTTCGGTCAGGAGGGTGGAATCGATGGCGTGACGCGCTACATGGATGTGGAGTCGCTCTCGCAGGCTCTGACGGGCACGGGGCTGTCGTTTGCCTATTTCGACTGCTGCTACATGGGTGGCGTAGAGGTGCTCTACGATATGATGGGGTCGGTGCCGAAAATTGTTGCGAGTGTGGCTGAACTTCCTGCGGCCGGTATGCCTTATAATATTACACTCCCTTATCTGATGGCTCCCGGTAAAGCTGATCTCGAGGGGGCTGCGGAAGCGACATTTGATTTCTATGATTCCAAAACCGGTTTGGACAGAACGTGCACTATGTCGGTCTACGACATGAGCGGGATGGACGAACTGGCTGCTGCGGTGAAGGAGCTGTATGCGTGGCATCCGACGACTCCCGCGAATTTCACTCCTCAAAAGTTCATGACTGAATGGAAGTGCTACCACTATGATTTCAGGCATTATGTGGAGAACCTCGAACTGACCGGAACGACTGATGAAGAGAAACTTCGGGCGTTTGAAACGGCGCGTGAGAGGGTGCTTGCCGCGATAAATGGGGTGGTGACCTACAGCGAGGCGACTCCCTATATATGGGATAAGCTGGCCGTGAAGCATCATTGCGGTATCTCGACCCAATTTCTGACGGATGAGGAGGGATCGACTACTCAGGGCTATCAGGAGACGGCCTGGTGGCGCGATGTGGCGTCGCAGCTTTTTGAGGGGGATTGA
>CAYSKE010000112.1:3784-7334 GCA_964431465.1 uncultured Muribaculaceae bacterium
GATGATGATTGATAAGATTTATTTTAATATACAAACACACATTGATTATGTTTCAACTGAATGCCGCCACGACGACCGAGGTCGCTGATACGCTACAGACGACGGGGTCGGAAATTAAAGAGGGTATAGCGATGCTTACGCCTGACACTATTGGTGACTTTGTGAATAAACTCGCATCGGGAACGGTGCAGCTCGTGATAAATGTGGCTATTGCTATAGCTGTGTTTTATGCGGGGCGGTTTATCATAAGGAAAATTCATGCTCTCGTAGCGGGAATACTGCTGCGCCGACACGTGGAGGCTTCGCTGACAACGTTTGTGCTGTCGCTGATAAGGATTGTGCTTTATTTCCTCCTTATCGTGACGGTGATCGGCATTCTTGGGTTGGAAACGAGCTCGTTTATCGCGCTGTTTGCTTCGGCTGGCGTTGCAATCGGTATGGCTCTGAGCGGCACGTTGCAGAATTTTGCCGGTGGCGTGCTGATCCTGCTTCTTAAACCGTATAAGATCGGTGATTATATTGAGGCTCAGGGTTATGCTGGCACGGTAAAGGAAATCCAGATTTTCTCAACGCTCATCACGACATCGGATAATAAGGTGATAATCATTCCTAACGGGCCGCTGTCGACTTCGTCGATCAATAACTGGAGCCGTGAGGGTTACCGGCGCGTAAGCTGGGATGTTGGTATCTCGTATGGCGACAGCGTGGAAAGGGCGCGTGCGGCAATTCTGGAAATGTTTGCTGCCGATGACCGTATTGAAAAGGGGATTATCGTGAATGACGATATTGCCAAGGCTCTGACGAAGGAGCTCTCCAGACCGCTGAAGGAGGAGGTGAAGGAGAATCTGAAGAAGATTGACGGAACGCCTGCCGTGCTCGTCTCGTCGCTCGGTGACTCGGCTGTGGTGCTGACGGTAAGAGCGTGGGTGCACACCGGGGATTACTGGTCGGTGTTTTATGAGTATAATGAGCGCTTTTATAATGAGCTGCCGAAGGCTTCGGGAATATCATTCCCCTTCCCGCAGATGGATGTGCATATCAGCCAAGGGGAATGAGGGGAGGAAGAGCGCGGGGCACGCAGAGCACGCGGAGAGCGCGGAGGACTCGGAGAACGCGGGGAGGACGCACGAGCCGTGCGTCCCTACTTTGAGGGGCGGAGGGCGATGGCGGCGAAGGTGATGAGGCCGAGGAGGATGAGGAGGAGGGTCTGCATGCCGAGGACGAGGTTGGCGAAGGCGGTGGCGTTGACGCGGAAGGTCTCGGCTGCGGCTTCGGTCGCAAAGTGGGGGGCGTAGATCGTCAGTCCGAAGATTACGGCGATCTGCCACGGGCCTATGCCGCCGTTGGACGGGATGCCCATCGCGATGGATGAAAGGCAGAAGCAGACGAGAACGGCTACTATGCCGTGGTTGTGGAGTATCTCAGTGGTGAAGGGGAAGGCGTAGAAGGCGACGTAGAGCTGGGTGAAGTAGCACCCCCACAGGGCGATGGTGAGGAGCAACCAGCGGAGGCGTCCTTGCATGTGGACTATGACGGCGAAGCCTTGCCACAGTTCGCGCAGGGCTTTGCGGATTTTCAGGAGGAGGGAGTTGGTGGTGCGCATGGCGAAGAAGTACCATGCGGCAAGGATACAGATAATAAGGGCTGCCCAAACCCACGGGGAGGTGAGCAGATGAACGATGCCTTGATAAACTTCGGGGTAACGCGTGACGAAGGCTATGAGGGCGGGAGCGGCTGCCAAGAAGGTGAGCAGGGAGAGGGTGAGGACTGTGATGGTGTCGGCAAGGCGATCGGCTACCATGGAGCCGAGCACGGTTGTGAAGGGTGCTTTCTGGCGTGCGGCTATGTAGCCTGTGCGCCAAATTTCGCCGAGGCGTGGGAAGACGAGGTTGATGGCGTAGGTGCCGAAGATGCTGAGCACTATCCACTTCAACGGTGGAAAGATAGAGAGGGCATTGAGCTGAATCTGCCACCGCATGGCTCTGACGACGTGGGAGAGGATGCTGATAGCGAGTCCAAGGCCGATCCACCAGAAGTTGCAGTCGCGGCGGATGACTGCGATCATGGCGTTGAAGTCAACTCCAGTGAAAAGTACATAGCAAAGCCCGACGGTGATTACCGCCGGGATCGCTATTTTCATCGTTTTTGTGAGAACACGGCGTGTGCCGGTCTTTTGGGTCATTGAAGTGCTCAGGACTTAGTTTTTTTTGTTTTTGTGGTGGCGCGGGGTGCGGGGGCTGCCTTGCGGAGTACGATGGCCGAGCGCGCGGGGATGTAGAGTTTCAGCCACTCTTTGCCTGAGGGGGCATAAAGCGGGTCGCGCTGGGTGAAGTGGGTGACTTTCTCATCGATGTTGCCGAAACCGCCGAAGTGGGGATTGTCGGATGATAGGATGATGTCGTATTGTCCCTTGGGTGCAAGGATGCCGTAGTCGGAGAAGGATTTGTCGGGACTGAAGTTGAACACGAACACCAGATCGCCACGACGGAAGGCGAGAATCTGATCGTCGTCTTTCTCCCAAAGTTTGTCGATGGGGAGCGCCTGAAAGTTGTGGACGCGCGAGACGAGCTCGATCATGGCGTTGTCCCAGTCGTTGAGGTAGCGGTACTGGAGATCTTCACGATCGACAAGACTCCACTGGCGACGGGCGTATTTGTGGCTCCAGCCGTTGCCCTCGCGGGGGAAGTCGATCCATTCGGGATGCCCGAACTCGTTGCCCATGAAGTTGAGGTAACCGCCGTTGATTGTGGAGAGGGTGACGAGGCGTATCATCTTGTGGAGGGCGATGCCTCGGGCGACGGTCATGTCGTTGTCGCCTTTGGTCATGTGCCAGTACATGTTGGAGTCGATGAGGCGGAAAATCACGGTCTTGTCGCCGACGAGGGCCTGGTCGTGGCTCTCGACGTAGCTTATGGTCTTCTCGTCGGCGCGGCGGTTGGTGAGCTCCCAGAAGATGGATGTGGGGTGCCAGTCCTCGTCCTTTTTCTCCTTGAGGGTCTTGATCCAGTAGTCTGGGATACCCATCGCCATACGGTAGTCGAATCCGATGCCTCCGTCGGCCACGGGAATGGCGAGCCCGGGCATTCCGCTCATCTCCTCGGCGATCGTGATCGCGTGGGGGTTGATGGAGTGTATGAGCTTGTTGGCAAGGGTGAGGTAGGTGATGGCGTTGGTGTCCTGCGCGCCGTTGTAGTAGTCGGCGTAGGAACCGAATGCCTGTCCGAGTCCATGGTTGTAGTAGAGCATGGAGGTGACGCCGTCGAAGCGGAATCCATCGAAGTGAAATTCCTCGAGCCAATATTTGCAGTTGGAGAGGAGGAAGTGGAGGACTTCGTTTTTGCCGTAGTCGAAGCAGAGGGAGTCCCACGCGGGATGCTCACGGCGTCCGTCGCCATAGAAGTAGAGGTCGGGGGTGCCGTCGAGACGGCCGAGTCCCTCGACTTCGTTTTTGACGGCATGGGAGTGGACGATGTCCATGATGACGGCTATGCCCAGCTGATGGGCCCGGTCGATGAGGCTGCGGAGATCGTCGGCGGTGCCGAAACGGGAC
>CAYSKE010000113.1:0-2124 GCA_964431465.1 uncultured Muribaculaceae bacterium
CGCCCGCTTGTGGTTTTGATCAGATCAAGATTGCATTATTCCGTAAGCTCTTTCGGGAGCACAGGCATTGCGCCATTTTGTGTGCACACGTATGCCGATACATTCACTGCTGTCTTGTGAGCCTCAGGCACGCTCTTTCCTTTGAGAATCGACGAGATGAAAGCGGCGGTAAACGAGTCGCCTGCACCCACGGTGTCGGCAACCTCCACCACGGGAGTCTCTTGGAACGATACATTGCCCGGAGTGAACACATAGCTGCCGTTGATGCCGCATGTCAGTATAAGCATCTTCAGGTTATACTTGCCTAAAAGGATCCAGCACTTGTCCTGAAGGTCGATCCCCGGGTAGCCGAACATCCGGCTTACCGTTACAAGCTCTTCATCGTTAATCTTCAGTACGTTGCAACGTTCCATCGAGTTCACGAGGATATCCTTGTTGTAGAATCCCTGACGCAGGTTCACGTCAAACACCGTCAGTGTGTCCTCATCCTTCGGCATAGCGTCGATAAAGCGGTTGATAGTCTCGCGCGACACGATAGAGCGCTGGGCGAGTGAGCCGAAGCACACCGCGCGGGTGTTCTTGGCGATATCATGCAGAGCCTCGCTGTAGGGGATATTGTCCCACGCCACATTCTCCTTGATGTTGTACTGCGGGATGCCGGCCTGATCGATCTCAACCTGCACAGTTCCCGTGGGATAAGGCACTACATCGATATTGTATTGCACACCTTTGTCGTTGAGCTGTTCGATGATTTCCTCGCCCAGACGGTCGTGGCCGATTGCGCTCACCACGCGGCTGTCAAGACCAAACTGGCTCACATGATATGCGAAGTTAGCGGGTGCGCCACCGAGTTTCTTTCCTTCCGGCAGCACGTCCCAGAGTGCCTCGCCGATACCTACGATAAGTTTATTCATGGATGTGTATGATTATGCTTTTTTGATTTTAAGAGTGTAGAGGAACAGGTAGATTGCTCCGATTGTCATCACCGTCACGGCACCCGCTTGGTTGCCGATAGCGTCCGAGGCAAATCCCATTGCGAGAGGGAAGATCGTGCCGCCGAACAAGCCCATGATCATCAGACCCGAAACCTCGTTCTTCTCGTCGGGAGTGTGGTTGAGAGCCTGAGCGAAGATCACCGAGAACACATTGGAGTTGCCGAAACCGATTGCACCGATGCAGATGTAGAGCATCGAAAGCGAGTTGCAGCCGAAGAGCAGAAGCATTGCCGCAAGCATCAGCGTTGTGCTGATGGCAAAGAAAGTGCGCGGTGACATCACCCTGAGCAGTATAGCGCCCAGGAAGCACCCCAGTGTGCGGAAGATGAAGTAGACGCTTGTTGCGAAGCTGGCCTCCTCGAGAGTCATTGCCTGACGCTCCATCAGCAGCTTCGGGGCGGTGGTGTTGGTGCCCACGTCGATACCCACGTGGCACATGATGCCGATGAAGCAGAGGAGCACAAACGGTTTTCCGAGCAGCTTCAGGCAACTTGCGATGCTCGATGCCTTGTCCGGACGCTCCTCAGTGATAGGGGTTGCGCTGAGCATCGCTACCGACAGCACGCACACTGCGGCGTAGATCGGGAAAAGCACGCGCCAGCTCAATCCCATTGTGGGCATGAGTGTTGTGGCGCCCCATGCGGCGATGATAGGTGCGAGAAACGAAGCGATTGCCTTCACAAACTGGCCGAAAGTCAGCGTTGAGGCCAGAGCCTTCGGAGAGATCAGGTTGCTCACCAGCGGGTTGAGCGAAGTCTGCATCAGCGCGTTGCCTATGCCTAAGAGCGAGAAGGCGATCAGCATCACTGTGAACGAGTCGCCGAACATCGGCAGGATAAGCGACACAAGGGTCACGCCAAGGCTCACGAGCACTGTGTTCTTGCGGCCGATCTTGTTCATCATCAGTCCCGTCGGAACCGAGAAGATCAGAAACCAGAAGAATACGAGCGACGGAAACAGGTTGGCTTGGGAGTCGCTCAGCCCCAGATCCTTCTGAACATAGTTTGATGCCGTGCCCACGAGATCCACAAATCCCATTGCAAAGAAGCAGAGCATCACGGGGATAATCTGTGCTATCGATGTCTTGCGTTCGATCGACGGCGATGATATTGTTGCCATATTTGGTTTA
>CAYSKE010000113.1:2224-7044 GCA_964431465.1 uncultured Muribaculaceae bacterium
CCTCCGTCGGCTCTCACGGTCATCGTCGTGTAGGGCGTTGTCGGGAACACGAGGTTGGTCATTGCGAAGCGGCCTTCACCGTCAAATGCCTCGATCGAGCAGCGGTCTACAAACAGGCGGAGGCTTCCGTCATTCTTCTCCGTCAGCATCGGAGCTGTTGTCGTGGCCGGGAAGTGGCGGCTGAAGTTTACTAGTCCGCTTTCATTGCGGTTCATGCTGAAAGTGCGGTCGGCCACATTGTAAGTCATTTCCACCTTCTCACCCTTTTCGTTCGATAGAGTGATCTCAAGTTTGTCAGCACCCTTCAGGTTGTAGCCGAGGTCGATCTCACACACTCCGTCATTCTCTTTCGGCAGCTTGAATGTCACTTCGTTTTCACCCACGGTGGTCGACTCATAGCTCTTCTTGTCGCCGCGGAGTGCCTCAGTCTCCTTCACAGGTGTCACACCCACATAGAGGTTGCCGTCGGGGCCGTGGAACAGGTCAAGGTCACGCGGGAGCGAGTTGGCCGAGCGGAACTGTTTGGTCGGAACCTCGTTGGCATACTCCCAGTTGCTCATCCAGGCCACCACTGTGTTGCGGTCTTCAGGAGCACCGCTCCAGCTCACGGTAGCGTAGTGATCCTTACCCCAGTCCATCCAGCGTGTTACATTGGCGGGAGTGTCGCATGTAAACTTGTGACCGTCGAAATCACCCACGAAATACTGTGTCGCGCTGCCGCCGAACGGGCCCCCCGGGTTGATGTTGACAATCAGCACCCACTTCTCCTTGGGCTGGTTCTTCTTGGCGTCTCTCACGGTCAGCTTCATCAGGTCGGGGCATTCCCACACACCGTCCTGACCTCCGTATTGTCCGAAGCGGCTTTCAAGATTCCATTCCTTCAGGTCATCCGACGAGAAAAACAATATCTCGCGGTCAAGCGCGCCGGCGAGCACGAGATTCCATTTTCCCGTCTCCGGGTTCCAGAACATATTGGGGTCGCGGGCCTCGCGGGTGGTGGTGATGATCGGGTTACCCGGGTAGATGGTAAATGTCTCTCCGTTGTCCGAGCTGTGGGCGAGGCTCTGCACTTGGCTGGCACCGGCCGAGGTGTAGATGGCTATTACCTCATCCTTGCCGAAACCGGCCGTGTTGTTGTGGTCAACCACGCTGCTGCCGCTGAACACGCTACCCAGCCCGTTAGGCTCGATTGCGTTAGGCTGCTGGGTCCAGTGCACCAGATCGGGCGATGTCGAGTGACCCCATGTCATGTTCTGCCATTTCGATCCGTAGGGGTTGTACTGGAAGTAGAGATGCCACAGACCATCCTTGTAGAACATGCCGTTCGGGTCGTTCATCCATCCGTAGAGAGGAGTGTGGTGATAGGCCGGGCGGTATTTCTCCTTGTTGGTGGTGTCAAAGCTGTCGGCGAGCTTCATCTCGTCCCAGCAGATGAAATCACCCGCTTCGCGCGACGAGGCGCGGTCGGTCTCGGTCACCACATTCAGCAGCACGCTTCCCTGCGATGTGTAGGGGGTGAGGTCAAACGGCACCGTGTAGTCTACGCTGTTGTTGGCGAGGCGCGCAAAGAAAGTGGCGGCCACATTGCCGTTGACAAGCACGTCGATCTTTGCATCGGGCATGCTCTCCTCGATAGGCAGGATAAGATACTTCGACGGATTGCTGACGCGCACCATCGTGTTGGTCGCTCCGAGCGGGAGCACCTCGATGCCGTCGTTGACGGCCGAGACTGTCAGTGTCGCTGCAAGCATGGCGGCTGTGATTGCTGCTCGTGAAAACAGGTTCATGAGGTTATTGGGAGGGTTTAGTTGTGAAATCTGTTTGTTGGTTCTTTTGCAGGGGCTGCGTTGCCCTTGTGATTGCAAATATAGCTGACGTTTGTGTCCGAAAATGTAAAAAATGACACATTTCCTATCACTGACGTTACATTTACCCTCACGTTACATCTCAATGTATCATATATCACCCTATTGCAAGTGTAAAACCAAAAATATATTTTTGTGCCGACATAAGTTCCGGCCATGAAAAAATATACCATACCACTCTTTCTGAAACTGTTTTTTATCATCATACCGGTTGCGGTTTTATTCTCCTGCGACTCCTCGGGCAGAGTCTACCGCGTCGGAGTCTCGCAGTGCAGCGACGACGACTGGCGACGCAAGATGAACGGTGAACTGCGGCGCGAGGAGATGTTCTGCGACGACATTGATCTTGAGATCCGCTCAGCCGACGACAGCAATCAGAAGCAGATCGCCGACATCCGATACTTCATCGACAACGGCTTCGATGCAATTATTGTCTCTCCCAACGAGGCTGAGGCCATCACACCCATTATCCACGAAGCCTACGAGAGCGGCATACCGGTTGTCGTTTTCGACCGATCCACCACCGACACCATCTATACAGCCTTCCGCGGTGCCGATAATCAGGCGATCGGCCGCACTGCCGCCGCTCTTGCCCACGACTGGCTCGGCGACTCACTGCGCATCCTCGAGCTTTACGGGCGTCCCCGCTCCCGACCCGCCTACGACCGCGGCTACGGCTTCCATGCCGTCATGCGTCAGCTCGGGCTGGAGGATCGCATCATCACCGCTCCCGGCCTATGGACCTACGACGACGCTTACATGTCTGCCGACTCGGTATTCTCAATTCATCGTGACATCAACCTTGTTTTCGCCCACAACGACCGCATGGCCATAGCCGCACGCGCTGTTGCCGAAAAATATGGACTCCCCGACGTGAAAATCATCGGAGTCGACGCAGCCCCCGAGATCGGCATACGCGCCGTAGCCGATTCAGTGATAGATGCCACCCTCTTCTATCCCACTCAGGGTGGCGACATCCTCCAGACGGCCCGAGCCATTCTCCACGGTGAGCCATTCGTGCGTGACTCCCTTTACTTCTCGGCCGTCCCTGTTGATTTCACATCCGCCCAGATGCTTCTCAGGCAGAATGATGCCCTCGTCGATGAGACATCCAAGCTCGAGACACTGAAAGGCATGGTCGACGAGTATTGGGATCGCCATTCCGCCCAGACCCTCCTTCTCTACGTCACCGTCACCGCCCTAATCCTTCTCGCCGGAGTGATTTTCATGCTCTTGCGCACCTATTGGGCGCACGTGCGTCATCAGGCCGCCCTCGAAGTCAAAAACCGCCAGCTCGAGGAGTCGGCAGCCGAGATCCGGTCGCTCTATGAGCAGTATCAGGAGGCGATGCAGTCCAAGCTCACTTTCTTCACCAACGTGAGCCACGATCTCCGCACCCCGCTCACCCTCATTGCCGACCCCGTGAGCCAGCTCGCACAGGCCGATAATCTCACCCCGTGGCAGCACACCCTCATGCGCCTTGCCGATAAAAACGTCCGCATACTCCGCCGTCTCATAAACCAGATACTCGACTTCCGCAAGTATGAGAACGGCAAGCTTCATCTCAATCTCACTGAGGTCGATCTGCGCAAGGACATAGGCGACTGGGCCGAGGCGTTCCGCGTCGCAGCCACGCGCCGCCACATCCGATTTACCGTCGATTTCCCCGACGGCGTCGACTCCCATGCCGCAATCGACATCGAGCGCTTCCAGCGAGTCTTCTTCAATCTCCTCTCCAACGCCTTCAAGTTCACTCCCGCCAACGGTCACGTGACCGTCAGCTTTACACTATCCGACGAGATAATCGTTATGCGGGTTGCCGACACAGGCAAAGGCATGAGCCGTGAGAACCTCACCCACATCTTCGAGAGATTCTATCAGGTCGAGAGCATCGACCCCGAAGGCTCAGGCATAGGACTGGCCGTCACCAAAGCGTTTGTAGAGCTGCATGGCGGCACGATAGGCGTCGAGAGCACCGAGGGAGAAGGCACCGTTTTCACCGTCACCATCCCGCGCCGCCACGTCACAGCGGCAGGCGAGCCCCTTCCCGCTTCCTCCTCTCTGCAGCTTCCCGTCGAGCTTCCCGACGAGCTTGAAGTCGTCGACGACGAGCTTCCCGCAGCCGACACCGCCGCCACGACCATTCTTGTCATTGACGACAACGAGGATATCCGGGTTCTGCTCAAGACCCTGCTTCACGACAGTTATACCGTCATCACCGCCACCGGCGGAGCCCAGGGCATACGCCTTGCATCAAAATACATCCCCGACCTCATCATCTGCGACGTGATGATGCCCGGCATCGACGGTCTCGAGACATGTCGTCGTCTCAAGCAGGAGACCATCACCTCCCACATCCCCGTCCTCATGCTCACCGCATGCTCCATGGACGAGCAGCGTGTCGAGGGATATCGTTGCGGAGCCGACGCCTACATCTCCAAGCCCTTTGACTCCGCAATGCTTCTTGCGCGTTGCGAGGCATTGCTCATCAACCGCCGCAGGATTCAGGAAGCCTTCGCATCCCACGGAGCCACCCCAGTCGTTTCCCGACCCTCCACCCCCGCTCCCGCAGAGAAGAGCGGCATCGACGACGAGTTCTACAATCGTTTCGTAGCCCTTGTAGAGAAAGAGATGGCCGATTCCGAGATGTCCGTTGAGGCACTCGCCGGAAGTCTTGGGTTGAGTCGCGTGCAGTTCTATCGCAAGATCAAGGCGCTCACCAACTACTCGCCCGCCGAGCTTGTGCGCATCATGCGCCTCAAGCGTGCCGACCTGCTCCTGAAGACCACCTCGCAGACCGTCTCCGAAATCTCCTACGCCGTCGGCTTCAGCTCACCGAGCTACTTCTCCAAATGCTACAAAGATTACTTCGGCGAGTCACCCACCGACGTCCAGCGCCGCACCTCCCAGTCCGGCCTCTAACCCTCCCCTCATAGTACGGACGTTCCATGGAGC
>CAYSKE010000114.1:0-7012 GCA_964431465.1 uncultured Muribaculaceae bacterium
ACCAGTTCCGACCTATCCCCTACAACATCGCCTACGCCCCCGGTGTGATTTATTGGCTCGCCAATGAAAAAATTTCACTCACCGATGCTAACACCACATTCTCTGGATGGGATATGAACTTCTTTGATATCAACTTCGCCCCCATGGATCACGCAATTCAGGTTGGTCCCGGCGGCGACGCCATCCCCATCAAGCTCGTCCTCGATTAATCGACGATCCATCCGGCAGGGGCGCCCACAAGGCGTCCCTGCCTCATTCTCCGAGTCCTCTGAGTTCTCCGAGTTCTCCAGAAGGGAGCTCGTGAAAAAAGGAGTGAGAGAAGTTGCGGGAGATGGGAATATTTTGCTAAATTTGCGCAACTATCATCGTTTTTGAGAAAATGAGAGATGTGACCTATAACGGCCTGACGTTTGAGCCGTATATTACCAAAGAGCAGATTGAGAAACGCGTCGGTGAGCTGGCGCGGGAAGTGGAGCGTGATTGCAAGGGCTCCATACCGTTGTTTCTATGTGTGCTTAACGGGGCTTTCCCTTTTGCATCGGATCTTTTCAGAGCCGTGGATATCGACGCGGAGATTTCTTTTATAAGACTGAAAAGCTATGAGGGAACTGAGAGTAGCGGAAAGGTTAAGGAGATTATAGGTCTGACCGAGAGCCTTAATGGCCGTAAGGTTATTGTCATCGAAGACATTATCGACACGGGCAATACGATCTACAAGCTATTGGGCGACCTGAAGGAGAAAGGAGCCGACGATGTGAAGGTGGCTACGCTGCTTTTCAAACCCGACTCGCTGCAGAAACCTGTCAATCCTGATTATGTGGGGTTTGAGATTCCGAAAAAGTTTATCATCGGTTACGGGCTGGATCTTGACGGACTGGCACGCAACCTGCGCGATATCTACATACTCAAGGAGACCGAGGGGAAATGATGTAAGTAAACAAAAACATAATAAACCATAAAAAGAGTAATCACTGACATGCTTAATATCGTAATATTCGGCCCTCCGGGAAGCGGCAAGGGCACACAGAGCGACAAGATCACCGAGCGTTACGGCCTTTTCCACATTTCGACCGGCGATGTGCTGCGCAAGCACATCAAGGACGGCACGGAGCTGGGCAAGACGGCCGAAGATTATATCAGCAAAGGGCAGCTCATACCTGACGAGCTGATGATCAATATCCTCGACGCTCACCTCGATGCTAATCCCGAATCGCAGAAGGGCGTGATTTTCGACGGTTTCCCCCGCACGATCCCCCAGGCCGAGGCTCTGACGGCTCTCCTCGAGAAGCGCGGCACGGCTATCGACGCTGTGGTGGGTCTGGAGGTGGATGACGAGGAACTGACCGACCGCCTCGTGAAGCGCGGAATCTCGTCGGGTCGCTCCGACGACAATCCCGAGACGATCAAGAAGCGTCTGGATGTGTACCACTCGTCGACCAAGCCGCTGAAAGATTTTTACACCAAGACTGGACATTACCGTAGTATCAAGGGCATGGGCGGCATCGATGAAGTGTTTGGAGAGATCTGCTCACACCTCGATCCCCTGAGCGAAGCCAAGAAATGATTAACCGCACTCTCATCAGACTAAAGGTCGTCCAGCTTCTCTACAGCTACCTGATAACGCGGGTTGATTTCCACCTGCTTCCCGAGCCGGCCCGCAAGACGCGCGATGCGGTGTGGAGCTATGAGGTGTATGAGTCGCTGCTCATGTTTATCATCGAGCTGTCGGGGCGCAGTGTCGACGGCCGCGTGCCCACGGGTGTGCCGAGTCAGGCCGCCAACAGTCTCTACGGGTTGCGTGTGCCTAAGGCTCTGGCCGAGGACAGTGCGGTGAAGGAGCTCATGATGCGCGACTGCCGCAAGATGCAGCGTCTGCGCGGTGCTCTGCGCCCGGTCTATAACCGCATCATCAGTTCGACGGTGTTCAGCGACTTCTCCCGCAAGCGCAAGCCGACTCTGAAGGATGAGACGACGATGTGGCAGGTGCTCCTCACCACGGTGATCGCCCGCTCACCCGAGCTGATAGACATGCTGAAAAACGACGAGCGGCACACGACAAGCGGACTGGAGAAGGGAGTGGCCATGGTCGGCGAGACGCTTGATGATTTCAATCAGGTAAGCTCGCTGCTCACCGATGCTTCCAACCAGCTGGAAGCGGCGCTGATGAAATCGTTTGAGCTCTATCACGCGATGCTGCTGCTGCCGGTTGAGCTCACTCGCATGCGCGCCGAGCAACTGGCTGCCGCCAAAAACAAGTATCTCCCCTCCCACGACGACCTGAACCCCAATACACGGTTTATCGACAACAAGCTGGTGGCCGCGCTCCGCGCTACTCCCGAGCTCGAGCAGTTCTGCAGCGATCATGGCGTGGGTTGGAGCGGCGAGTTCTACGGCATGAAGGATCTGCTTGAGCGCGTCGTGACTTCGCCCGTCTATGCCGAATACATGTCGGCCAAAGGCGAGTCGACTTTTGAGGAGGATTGCGAGCTGTGGCGTCGGCTGCTGCGCGACATTATCATCCCGAGCGACGAGCTTGCCGAGATGCTTGAGGGTAAGAGCGTGTACTGGAACGACGACATGCAGGTGATGGGCACCTTTGTGCTCAAGACCGTCAAGCAGGCTCCGCGTGAAGTCCACACCGATGAGAAAGGCAACCGCATCATCGAGCTTCTGCCTATGTATAAGGACGACGAAGACCGTCGTTTCGGGCCTGAGCTGTTTGCGGCGGCGGTGGAGCATCGCGTGGAGTACCGTGCGCTTATCGACAAGTATGTGAAAGCCGACTGGGATCCCGACCGCATCGCGTTCATGGATGTGGTGGTGATGCTGACCGCTATCGCCGAGCTTGTGAAATTCCCGCAGATACCTCTCCCTGTGACCATGAACGAGTACACCGAGATTGCCGCCGACTACTCTATGCCGCGCAGCGGACAGTTTGTCAACGGCCTCCTCTACTCGGCAGCCCAGGATCTCAAGGCCGAGGGCATCATCAACAAGTGATCAATCACTGATTAATAGTTTATCTTAAAACCATATAACAAAATGTTGCTCAACACAATTTTGCTGCAGGACGCGGCTCCTGCCGGCGGCGGACTCCAAGGTATCATCATGATCGTGGCCATCATCGCTATCTTTTATTTCATGATGGTGCGTCCGCAGCAGAAACGCCAGAAAGAGATCAAGAAGTTCCGCGAGGGGCTCAGCGTGGGTGATAGCATCGTGACTGCCGGTGGCATTCACGGAAAAATCACCGGCATCAAGGATGATTACTTCCGCGTGAAGATTGCCGATGGCGTTGATATCCGCGTCGACAAGGGTTCGGTCTATCCCGCCGGCACCACTCAGGAAGAGGTGCAGCAGACATCCGACAAGCAGTGATGCCACTGCCAAATCTCAAGCTCTGACAACTGCATGAAAAAACGACTGCATGAAACAGGGCAACGGTTGCGTGCCCTCGCGTCGTCGACGCGGGGGCGCAACTTGTGCACCTTTTTGGCTTTCCTTGTCGTTGCCGTCATCTTCTGGTATGTGGTGGCGCTCAACGACGAGATGCAGCAGGAATTTGAAGTGCCGATGGAACTGGTGGGGGTGCCCGACGATATCGTGCTGATCTCGCTGCCGCCGTCGACGGTGAGCGTGAGCGTGCGCGACAAGGGCACATCGCTGCTCCGCTATTCTTTCGGCGATCTGCCGGTGCTGAAGATACAGTATAAGGATTTTGCCAACAACGGTCGACGGCTCTCGATGGGTGAGACCCAGTTTGTGGGTGCCGTCAGGAGCTTTTTCGGTCAGGGGGCTTCGGTGTCGGGGGTGAAGCCTGACTCGCTTTCGCTCCCCTACACAAAACATCAGGGTGTGGTGAAGCACATCAAGGTCGTGTCGGATGTCACCACGGCTCCGCAGTATGTGTTGAGCGGCCCTCTCGTGGCGGCTATTGACACCGTGCGCGTCTACTCGCAGCGTGCCATACCGAAAAGCATCACCAATATCGAGACCGAGCCTGTGACGCTGAGCGGACTCACCGACACCACCGAAGTGGAGGTGCATCTCGTGGCACCCGAGGGGATGCGCGTCATCCCGCCGAGCGTGAAGGTGATGGTGCCGGTCGAGGCCCTTATCGCCAAGAAGCGCCAGATACCCATAGAGGTGCGCAAGGCTCCTGCCGGGCACAGGGTGATCACTTTCCCGTCGACGGTTGAGATCTCCTATCTCGTGCCGATGAGCGTCTACAACAACGACAATTATGTGGTCAAAGCCTATGCCGACTATCACAAATCGGCCAACAAGCTGGCTCTGACTCTGTCGGCTGTCCCCGACGAATATTCGGCCGTCACGCTGGAAACCGACAGTGTGGAGTATCTGCTTGAACACAACTGAAGATGCTGATTGCTGTAACTGGTGGAATCGGGTCGGGTAAATCGATAGTGAGCCGTGTGCTCATGGCTATGGGCTATGAGGTGTACGACTGTGACCGGCGTGCCCGCGCGCTCATCGATGGCTCGCGCGAAATCCTTGCAGAGATCGCCGCACGCATCTCGGCCGAGGTGGTGAGCGCTGAGTGGCGGCTCGACCGTCCGGCGCTGGCTGCGATAGTGTTTGCCGACAGGGAGAAGCTAAACCTCCTCAACGAGATAACTCATGGCGCGGTGCGTCGCGATCTGGCTGCATGGGCGGCAGCACGCGCCGCCGCCGGAAAGCCGGTCTTTGTGGAGACGGCAATACTCTATGAAAGCGGGCTTGACCGTATGGCCGACCGCGTCTGGGAGGTGGTGGCGCCGACTGAAATGCGCATAGCCCGCGCGATGACGCGCGACGGCGCCGATAGAGAGAGCGTGGAGCGGCGCATCATGGCGCAGGCAGCGGAGACGCGCGGAGAGCATCACGATGTGCAGCTCATCGTCAATGACGGCTTCAAAGCCCTCCTCCCGCAGGTGCTGGCGTTGCTTGCATAGCACCGCCCGGATTTTCTTTAAGTATCGTGATCTATTAACCTAATTATAAACCAAACCTTAAAATTATCACATGAAAGTAAGAGTGAAAAGATTGTGGATGAGTGCGGTTGTCGGGCTGTCGTTCATTACCGCCACGGCGCAGACCCAATGGCACAACCCGATGGATGCCGACGTGCCTTATCTGAGCGGACGCGCCTGGAATGAGGAGATAGGCAACCGATCGTTCCACCGCATGCCCGACCGTATGCAGGACGCCATGCCCAAGGCTGTTTGGTCTCTGTCGAAAAATGGAGCGGGACTGTCGGTGAAATTCCTCTCCAACTCCAAAAATGTGACGGTGAAGTACACTATCGACAAGGTGGGAGGATATGTGAATATGGCGAAACTCGATCATGCCGGCATGGATCTCTATGCCCGTGATGCCAACGGAAAACAGCATTGGATCGGCACACACATGAACTGGGGTTTCGGCGACACGATAACGCTGGGCTACAAGAATATCAGCATGCCCGATTTTGCGTCGCGCGGGCTTGAATACGAGTTGTTCCTACCCCCTTACAGCACCGTGACCTCAATGCAGATAGGCGTCGACGAAGGAAGCAGCTTCAAATTTCTGCATGAGTCGGCCGAGCGCCCGATCGTGGTCTACGGCAGTTCGATCGTTCAGGGAGCATCGCCGTCGCGTCCCGGACTGATGTGGGTCACTCAAGTGAAACGCGACATGGATTATCCCGTGGTCAACCTCGGTTTCTCAGGGTCGGCACTCATGGAGCCGGCGCTGTTTGAGGCGATGGGTGAGATCCCGGCGCGTGCCTATGTGCTCGACCCGATCCCCAACAGCTACCGGCTCGGCGATGAGATCGTGAGCCGCATGGTGGCGGGCGTGAAGCATCTGCGCACCAAAAACGACGCTCCCATCCTGCTTGTAGAGAGTGCAGGACCGGTCGACAGCGTGTTCCACAGAGATCTGTATGAAGAATATGTGGCAGGAAACGCCATGCTTCGCAAAGCCTATGATGAGCTTGTGGCAGCCGGCATCGACAGCCTCTATTATCTCACCATGGCAGAGATAGGGATGGATGAGGATTCCTATATCGAAGGGACGCACCCCAACGACATAGGCAACCGCTTGCAGGCTCAGGCAGTGGAAGCCAAGCTGCGCGAGATGCTCAGCGAGGACGCCCCCAATCACCGCTATCCCCCCATCAGGCAGCACCGCGACGGAGTCTACACATGGATGGATCGCCACAATGAAGTGATCAGGCTCAACCACACCACCGACCCCGAAGTGCTCTGCATAGGCAACTCCATCACCCATTTCTGGGGTGGAGAACCGGTGTCGCACAACAACGGCGGCAAAACATGGGAAAAGCTGTGGGGCAAACGCAGCGCGGTCAATATGGGATTCGGCTGGGACAGGATCGAAAACGTGTTCTGGCGCATAAATCATGGCGAACTTGAAGGATGCTCGCCCAAAGACATCTTCCTGCTCATAGGCATCAACAATATCAATGCCGGCGACAAAGAAGAAGACGTGGCGCGTGGAATAGTGGATCTTGCCGCCGCCATACATGCCCGTCAGCCGCAAGCCACCCTCTATGTCGTGGAGATCTATCCCGCCAAAGGGCGCGAAGAGAAAGTGGAGCGCACCAACGCGCTTTTGCGCCAGTGGCTGCCGACCGACGACAAAGTGCGCCTCATCAGCCTGAACCGGGTGCTCACACTCAACGACGGAAGCGGAAAGATTAACCCCGAAATGTTCCTCGAAGGACTGCATCCAAATGAAAAAGGCTATGCTACCCTCGCCCGTGAGCTCAAGAAGCAGACCGGCATTAAATAGTGCTTCAAAACGAAACAACCGATATTAAATACGAAATAAACGAGATATAAATATGAAATAATATCGTCTTCGGACAAAAAAAATGCACTTTTTTCAAAAAAAATTAGCAAAAACTATTGCCAGTTCAAAAAAATGCACTACATTTGCAACGTGTTTTTCATGGTATTAGATTTTAAGGTTATTAAAGGTTGGTTGTCGTGAGACAATCAATTTTTTTTGT
>CAYSKE010000115.1:0-6983 GCA_964431465.1 uncultured Muribaculaceae bacterium
CGATGAAAACGATATTGCAAAAACCGCGATTCTCATTTCACAATCCATCCCCGCAAAATTAAAAATTATCTCTGATATTATCCTCTTTTATTCTCTCATGCAGCCCAACGGCACAACCCACACGCCATCTTTTCTACGATAAGCAAACTCCCCTCCGGTCAGCACCATAAGAAATGATGGACGTCCCATCTTCTCGAGATCAATCTTCTCTGTCAGTTTGATTAGATTAGCAGCCGCCTCCTCTATCTGCTTGTTTCCAAGCTTTACTTCCACGGCAGCCCACCGACCGTCGCGCAAGCCCACAATCATATCGGCTTCAAGCTCATTTTTATCACGATAGTGAAATATATCACCGTCATTGGCCTGAGCGTAAACTCTCATGTCCCTGTGGCACATTGATTCAAAAAAGTAGCCGAATGTATTGAAATCCTCCAAAAGCCTATGGGGGGATATGCGCAAAGATGCCGCGGCTATCGACGGATCAACGAAATTTCGTTTTGCCGACGTGCGTAAAGGAGTGCGCGAACGCATGGATGGTGACCATGCCTGCACATCCTCTATGACAAAAATGCGCCGTAGAGCATTCAGGTAAGAATCGAGCGTTGGAGCCGACATAGAAGTGTCGGAAGCCGCAAAATCCTGCAGAATTGTCGCGTTAGATGCCATTGTCGCAATATTGCGTGACAACGATCGCAGCAGCGTCAACACACGCTGAGGATTGCGCTCGACACCATCGACACGCGAAACATCCTCCTCAATGACCGCGTCCACATAATCCCGCGCGACCTCCAAAGCATCCTCCTTGTCAAGCCACAGCGATGCCGGCCAGCCGCCACGGCATATAGCATAAGCTATTTCCTGAATAGAAAGCGACGACACAGCCCCTTCCTCATCCTGCTCCTGATCAAACAACTTCTTCAGCGAAACTTCACCTGTCGATTCCTTTGATTCAAAAAGACTCATCGGACGCATCATCATGCGTGCAATACGCCCTGTGCCGGTATGCGCCGTGACGTTATCTTTGGGGACAGCCGATCCTGTAAGAATAAACTGACCGGGCTTGCGGCGGCGATCAACCTCATAGCGCACGGCATCCCAGATTACGGGAGCCATCTGCCATTCATCAATAAGATGAGGCGAATCGCCACTTAGAAGCATCGAGGGCCGGGTATCAGCCATAGCCATATACGAAGCTGACCGGTCAACATCCTGCATATAAATCGCGCTATTGGCAAACCGACTTGCACTCATGGTCTTACCACACCACTTGCAACCGGTTATAAGCACTGCACCCGACGACCGCAACTTCTTCTGGAGCATCGCATCGCTCACTCTGGGCAGATATGTTTCGTTATCAATCATACTCAGCATTTTATACTGCAAATATAATCATAACTTTCAACTTTGGCGCAGTTTCACTTTATAATTTGGCGCAGTTTCACTTTATATTTTGGCGCCATTCCACTTTATAATTTGGCGCAAGGCCGTAACTTGCCCTATCCCTGCCAGCATCATCGCCGGCCGCCTCTGAGCAAAAGCCGGGCTTAATTTGTTATACTACGAAACAACACAATGTAGTCATGATTAACAATATAATAGAATCTAACCCGGCGTTCCGCAATATTGTGGAACGCACGAGTGTGCGCCGTTACAAGGATCAACCCGTAAGTGATGAGATCAAGGAAGCGTTATGTTATGCTGGCATGAGCGCACCGTCAGGAGTCAATCGTCAGCCATGGGAATTTATAGTTGTCGATGACAAGAGTTTGCTCGCCGAGCTTGCGCAGTCCCTCCCCTATGCCAAAATGGCTGCGGACGCGCCTATGGCGATCGTTGTCTGCGGTAATCGCACCCGGTTTCTCGATGGTGACGACTCCACTCTATGGGAGCAGGATCTGTCGGCTGCATCCGAGAATATCCTCCTGGCAGCCCATGCCTTAGGATTAGGAGGCGTATGGACATGCCTCTATCCGCATCCCGATAGGGAGGAGGCTACACGGCGAGTCCTTGACATTCCCGACGACCTCATTCCGTTCAACCTCATACCCATCGGCTTCCCTCTTACCGATCATCGACCGATGGACAAATGGCATCCTGAGAGAATCCATCACAACAAAATGAATTAAGCCCCCCTACAACGCAGCAGGAGAGACTCCCGAAAAGGAATCTCTCCTGCCTGTTTCTATATATCCGTGAGCGTTACTTCACATCCTTCGGTCGCTCAGGGTCGTTGCTGAACGAGTAGGGATAAGCGTCAGGTGTCGTGCCGCGGTCGGTAGCCGGAGCGTTGGTCATCGTCATCTTTATCTCCGCGCCATTCATCAGGTCGTCGTGCGTCAGATAATTCTTACCATACTCCTTGCCATTGAGCTTCATGCCACCGATATAGCGGTTCTCATCCGAGTTACCCGGAGCCTTGATCGAAACCGTGTTGCCATTCTCGAGGTTGATGCGGGCCGACTCAAAGAGCGGAGCGCCGAGCACATATTCATTGCTGCCCGGACAAACGGGATAGAAGCCAAGAGCTGAGAACACATACCATGCCGAAGTCTGCCCGTTGTCCTCGTCGCCGCAATAGCCGTCGGGATTGGCGTTGTACATGCGGTTCATCGTCTCGCGCACCCAGTACTGCGCCTTCCACGGCTCACCCGAGTAGTTATAGAGATATATCATGTGCTGGATGGGCTGATTACCATGTGCATAGTTACCCATGTTCATGATCTGCATCTCGCGTATCTCGTGGATCACACCGCCATAGTAGCTGTCGTCAAACACCGGCGGAACATTAAACACCGAGTCAAGCATCGCGTTGAATGTCTCCTCCCCTCCCATCAGGTCAATAAGCCCCTGCGGGTCATGGAACACCGACCATGTGTAGTGCCAGCTGTTGCCCTCAGTGAATGCGTCGCCCCATTTCAGCGGGTTGAACGGCTCCATGAAGCTGCCGTCGAGGTTCTTGCCGCGCATCAGTTTGGTCTCAGGATCAAAGAGCTTCTCATAGTTGTAGGCGTTCTTGGCGTAAGGCAGCAGCTCCTCGTCGCTCTTGCCGAGCTGTTTGCCCAGACGATAAATGCACCAGTCGTCGTAGGCATATTCAAGTGTGCGGGCAGCACTTTCGTTGATCTTCACGTCGTATGGCACATAGCCGATGCTGTCGTAGTATTCCACACCGCGGCGACCGGTCGAACTTACGCGCGGATGCACCTTGTGTGCGCCGCTCGTCACAGCCTCCCAGATTGTCTCGAGGTCATGCTTGTCCACACCCTTGAGTATGGCGTCCGACACAACCGAAGCCGAGTTGTTGCCCACCATGCAGCTGCGGTGACCCGGCGAAGCCCACTCAGGCAGGAAGCCGCTCTCCTTGTAGGTGTTGGCAAGTCCCTCCTGCATCTTCTGGTTTTCCGACGGATACACCAGATTGAGCAGCGGGAACAGGCAGCGGAACGTGTCCCAGAAACCCGTGTCAGTGTACATATAGCCGGGAAGCACCTCGCCGTTATAGGGGCTGTAGTGCACTATGTCGCCGTTGGCATCCACTTCCCAGAACGAGCGCGGGAAGAGTACCGAACGATAGAGGCATGAGTAGAACGTGCGCAGGCGATCAAGATCATTGTCATCAATTTCTATGCGGCCAAGAGTCTCGTTCCACACACCGCGGCCATCCTCTCTGATCTGCTCGAAACTGCGGTCTCCGAGTTCATTGAGGTTCAGCAGAGCCTGTTCGGGACTGATAAACGACGAAGCCACGCGTGCCGTCACCACATCGCCGCGTTTCGTCGAGGGGAAGCCCACGATCGCGCCGGCGTGATCGGTCGTTGCGTCCAGCTTGCCGGTGTCGATTGTGCCGTTGTCGGCAATAGCCGTGTAAGTAAACGGAGCGTCAAACTCCACCACAAAATAGTTTTTGAAATTCTCAGGCACTCCGCCGCTGTTGCGGGTCGTGTAGCCCGTGATCCTCCGCTTCTCCGGATCGATTTCCACCGATGAGCCGCGATTGAAAGCGTCCACCACCACAAATGCGCTGTCGGTCTCAGGGAAAGTGAAGCGGAACATTGCGGCGCGTGAGGTCGGCGTGATCTCGGTCACCACATCGTGATCGGCGAGATACACGCGGTAATAGTTCGGCTGCGAGATCTCAGCCTTGTGCGAGAACCAGCTTGCACGCTCATTCTCATCAAAGATCGGGCTGCCCGTCACAGGCATGAGTGAGAACTGGCCGTAGTCGTTGATCCACGGCGAAGGCTGGTGAGTCTGCTTGAACCCTCTGATCTTGTCGGCGTCATAGGTATAAGCCCATCCGTCGCCCATCTTTCCCGTCTGGGGTGTCCAGAAATTCATGCCCCACGGCAGAGCCACTGCGGGATAGGTGTTGCCCGTCGAGAGTTTGTAGGACGAGTGAGATCCCACGAGAGGATTCACATAATCAATAGGCGAGAGATCGCTTTTTGCCGGTTTCTCAGTGCCACAGGAAGCCACGAGCATCATCGCGCCCGCAGCCACTCCTGCAAGAAGTGTTTTTGTCGATAATGAATAGAAATGCATATATGCTGAATTTTATTACTCTGCAAAGTAAATAAATCTTGAAATATTTTTTGTAATTTCAGCCCATGAACATTCGTCAAAATCTGCTTTTTTTGCTTCTGTCGCTTCTCGCGCCCATCTCTTTGGCATCAACCGGTGCCCCATCACGTCATTCACTGTGGTATCTCCAGCCCTCCGACGCCATGGGAGCCGCCGACCCGTGGATGGAATACGCCCTCCCCATAGGCAACGGCCAGTTCGGAGCCATGATCTATGGCACCCTACCATCCGAGCAGATTCAGTTCAACGAAAAGACACTCTGGACCGGTTCCCCCACCCTGCGCGGAGCCTACCAGAATTTCGGCGACATCTTCATCGAAGACCTCTCGCCTGATGCCTCACCCGTCGACGACTACAACGCCATCAGCTACATGCGTTGGCTCGACCTCTCCACCGCCGTGGCCGGAGTCGACTACACATCCCCCACCGACACCACCCTCACCTTCTCCCGCCGCTACATAGCCGACAACCCCGACGGCGTGGTGGCTGCCTCGCTCACAGCCTCCCGCCCGGGGCAGATTTCCGTGCGGCTCCGTCTGCGCAACAACGTCGGCGGCGACTCCGTGAAAGTCCTTTACGCCCCCGACGCCTCAGCAGCCTTTGAGGGCAAGCTCGACCTTGTCAGCTATCGCGCCCGGCTCAAAGCTGTTGCCGCCGGAGGCACCGTCTCGGCCACCGACAGCTGCATCACCGTCACCGGAGCCGACTCACTCCTGATCGTGCTTGCCGGAGCCACCGACTTCGATCAGCACTCCCCCACCTATATCGGCGATACTGAGCAGATGCGTGCCCTTGTCGACGATCGTGCCGACCGCGCCGCAGCCAAAGGCTGGGTCGCACTGCTCACCGCACACCTCGCCGACTACACCCCCATCTACGGCAGCATGCGCCTCACCCTCGACGGAGCCGAAAACCTCCTCCCCACCGACCGGCTCATAGACCGCTACACCCAGTCAGGCTTCCGCCTCTCCGAAGCCCTGATACTCGAGGAACTTTACTTTCACTATGGACGCTACCTGCTCATCGCCTCATCGCGCGGCGCCGACACCCCCGCCAATCTTCAGGGCATCTGGAATCACTCGGCCGCCCCGCCGTGGGAGAGCGACATCCACAGCAACATCAACGTGCAGATGAACTACTGGCCCGCCGAAGCCACCAACCTCTCAGCCATGCACCTCCCCTACCTCAACTACGTCCACAGCATGGCCATCGAGCACGACGAGTGGCCCGCCTACGCCCGCCGTTCCGGCCAGCCCGAAGGGTGGACATGCTTCACCCAAAACAACATCTTCGGCAACTCCGACTACGCCGAAAACTACGTCATAGCCAACGCGTGGTACGCTTCCCATCTCTGGCAGCACTACCGCTACACCCTCGACCGCGATTTCCTGCGTCACAAAGCCCTTCCGGTCATGGTCTCATGCAGCCGCTTCTGGCTCGACCGGCTCAAGCCCGACACCGACGGCACATGGGTTGCCCCACTCGAGTGGTCGCCCGAGCAGGGGCCGCAGGAAGAAGACGCCACAGCCCACGCCCAGCAGCTCGTCACCGAGCTCTTTGAGACCACCCTTCAGGCGCTCGACATCCTTCGCGCCGAGCCTGAGCTTGCCTCACAGCTGCGTGAGAAACTCTCATCACTCGATCGTGGCCTCGCCACCGAGATCTACGACGGCAAGTGGGGCGACCCGCACAACGGCATAGCCGTCGGCGACACCATCCTGCGCGAGTGGAAGACAAGCCCCTACTCCGTCGGGCAGCCCGGACACCGCCACCTCTCCCATCTCATGTGCCTCTTCCCCTTCTCGCAGGTCACACCCGGCACACCCGAGTATCGGGCTGCCGTCAACTCCCTCACCATGCGCGGCGACGCCTCCACCGGTTGGTCGCTCGGCTGGAAGATCAACCTTTGGGCGCGCGCACTCGACGGCGACCACGCCCGCCACATGATGAAATACTCGCTCAACCACTCCCGCAGCTACGGCATCGACCAGCGTTATGGCGGAGTCTACTACAACCTTCTCGACTCCCACGCCCCATTCCAGATCGACGGCAACATGGGCTTCACCTCAGGAGTAGCTGAGATGCTCCTGCAGAGCCATGACGACAAGCTCCGCCTTCTTCCCGCGCTTCCAGCCGCATGGTCATCAGGCTCAGCCACAGGCATGAGAGCCATCGGAGCCTTCGAAGTCGACCAGCATTGGCACGACGGCCGCCTCACCCGCGCCTCCATCCTCTCCCTTGCCGGACAGCCATGCACCATCACCTACCCCGGCATCGCCGCCGCCACAATCACCGACAGCACCGGCACCCCCATCCCCGTCAGCACCGACTCCCCCGACACCATCACCTTCCCCCCCACCCCCCCCCCCCCCCACACCCCCCCCCCCCCCCGATCCCCCCCC
>CAYSKE010000116.1:0-6952 GCA_964431465.1 uncultured Muribaculaceae bacterium
TGATCATTAACGATCGCGGTGAGATCCTGAACTTTATGTTCACACCCGGCAATGTCGATGACCGCGAGCCACTGTATTCGGAGGCATTCATTGAGAATGTGAAAGGAAAACTCTGTGGCGACAAGGGGTATATCGGCAAACAACTCTTTGAGTTCCTGTTTATGAATGGGATACAGCTTGTGACTAAGGTCAAGAGCAACATGAGGAACTCACTGATGTCGGTCGCTGACAAAATCATGCTGCGCAAACGTGCCCTCATAGAGTCTGTCAATGACGAGCTGAAGAATATCGCACTAATAGAGCACTCGAGGCATCGGTCGTTCACCAACTTCATAACCAACGCATTGAGCGCTATTGCCGCTTATTGCTTCTTCCCTAAGAAACCATCCATATCTTTGGAGTTTGTGCTCGATGATCAGCTGACTTTGTTCTGATTACTTATGTCGAACTCACGTTATATTATCGATATTGGATAGCTTCCAGCTGTTCGATGCCGATGATGTAGCTATGCAGATAGCCAGTGATTTCCGTCGGCGCAGAGTCGAGAAAAACCTGACGCGCCGGCAAGTTGCCGAAGCATCCGGAGTAGCCGTGAGCAATATCATACGTTTTGAGCAGAAAGGACTTATATCGTTGAAGCATCTGCTTTGCATTGCCAACGCATTGGGATATGTCTCGGAATTGAAAACCGTATTTTCAAAGCCTAAGTACGATACCATTGAGGAGCTGGCGCAGATACGGCGCAACGGTGGCAAGAAAAGAGCCTATGGACGACGTGATGAAAATTAAGAACATATATAATAGAAAAGAATCCATGCCCCGGCGCGGGAGCATGGATTCTTTGGAAATCCGTTTGGTGGGTTGACTTACTTCATTGCCTCGGCAACGGCAGCTTTCAGGGCGTCGCCCTGCTTGCCGCGGCTCAGGATCGTTCCGTCCGGGCCGATGAGGATGATGGTGGGAATACCGAGGATGCCGTACATGTCGGTCGGGATGGTCTTGGCGTCCATGATCACCGGCCATGTGATGCCGAGCTCGTCCATAGCTTTCTTGGTCTCGGGCACCTGATCCCACACGGCCACGCCAACAACGTCAAGCCCCTTGGGGCCATACTCGTTGAGGAGCTCCTTGATCACGGGAATCTCGCGGCGGCACGGACCGCACCAGCTTGCCCAGAAATCCACGAGCGTGTAGTGTCCGGGCTGCATGAGGCCGCTCAGTGTCTGCGTCTGACCCTCGTAGGGCACTTCAAAGTCCTTGTAAGGCTTACCCTCGCCGGTCTCCTCGGCAGTCTTCTTGCTGCTGAGCTGCTTTTGTATTGTGGTATAGTTTTTCAGCGAAGGATGATCATTGAGCGCAGCCTCGATTTCGGCCACCGAGAGATCGTATGCGCTGTTGATGAAAAGGCTTGCGCCCACAGGATTGTCGATGTTGGCGTTCATCACGCTGTCGGTATAGGCCTCATAGCTGCTGTAGATATCCTCCTGAAGCTGCTCTGCGTTGGGATCGTCCTTGCTTATGGCCGACATCTGTTCCGACAGATTTTTCTGAGCTGCACCGAGTTCAGCGAGAACGCTGTTGAGGGTTGTGCCCGATGCGCCGTCCTGCGGTGTGAAAGCGATTTCTCCCGGCTCAAGCACGGCCGAGCCGAGCGAAGGGCCGCCGTTGACACGTATCTGCACCAGCACGGGCTCGGTGATCTGATCCTCAAAGACCACAGTGCCGCCGGCTACGACTGCGCTCTGCAGGGTGTCGCCGTTGACGCGGGAGATGAGAAGCACCTCTTTGTCGTTATGCTTTTCATCGACATTGGCAGTGAGTTTGTAGCGGTCATTTTGTCCGCACGAAGCCGCGAGTGCGAGGAGGCAGAGCGGCGCGATTGACGAAACTTTCATCGGTAAATGTATATTTGGTTATATTTGAGATCTTGTGTTGGTGCTTCTCAGGCAGGGTCTACGTCGTAGTGGATCTGAATCCCTTTCATCTCCTGCCTTAAATGCATCTTCTCAAAGACATCGCGAAGATACGATTTTATTTTTGGCATTGAAGCGTTGGGCTCGATTTTTAGCATTATTCTTCTGATATACATCAGTTGGATGCGACCCACGGGCGGCTCCTCAGGCCCATAGACGCGTGCGCCGAGCCCTTGCCTGAGCACTTCGGCATAGGCGGCCGCCTGATTGGCCACCGCCACCGGATCGCGGTGACGCAGATATATGTTGATAATGCGTGCGAATGGCGGATACACATATTGCTGCCGCTCGGCAAGCACGCTCCGGTAGTGGGCGTCGTAGTCGTGAGCCTTGATGTGGGAAATCACCGGATGCGACGGATCGTAGGTCTGCACCAGCACGGTGCCCGGCACATCGCCGCGCCGTCCGGCACGCCCTGCTACCTGCGACATCATGTTGAAAGCGCGCTCGGTCGATCGGAAATCGGGCAGATGTATCTGAGCGTCGGCATTCAGTATGGCCACCACGCTTACGCCGGCGAAGTCAAGCCCCTTGGTCACCATCTGGGTGCCCACGAGTATGTCGCTCTTCCCCTGCGAGAAATCGGTGATGATGCGCTCGTAGCCATCTTTGTTGCGTGTGGTGTCGAGATCCATGCGGCTTATGCGGGCGGCGGGAAAATGCTTCTGCACGTCATCTTCGATGCGCTCCGTGCCGTAGCCGATGATTTCTATTGCTGGCTCCTTGCACTGCGGGCACAGGTGAGGCACCGGATAGCTGCTCCCGCAGTAGTGGCACACCATCTGTCCGAGCCGCTTGTGGTAAGTGAGCGACACATCGCACCGCTCGCACCGTGGCACCCATGCACACATCTTGCACCGCACAAGCGGAGCGTAGCCGCGCCGGTTCTGAAAGAAAATCGCCTGCTTTCCGCTCTCGATAGCGTTTTGCGTAGCCTCGACCGTGGCATCGGCCAGCGAGCCGGTCACCTGATGGCTCTTGCGCGCTTTGGTCATGTCCACGATCTCTATATCCGGCAGCCGGGCGTCGTTGTAGCGCACGAGAAGTTCCACGAGGCCAAATTTCCCCTCCTTTGCTTTCCAGTAAGTTTCGATCGACGGAGTCGCGCTCCCAAGCAGCGTTTTCGCGCCATGCATCGACGCAAGCACTATCGCTGCGTCGCGGCCATGGTAGCGCGGTGCCGGGTCAAACTGCTTGTAGCTCGGCTCATGCTCCTCATCCACGATGACGAGCCGCAGTTGGGCGAACGGCAGGAACACCGCCGAGCGCGCGCCGATGACCACACACGGCTTCCCGCTGCGAAGCATCCTTCGCCACACCTCCACCCGCTCGCTGTCCGAGAATTTTGAGTGATATATGATCACCTTGTCGCCAAACACTGCCTGCATCCTCTGCGTCAGCTGTGTCGTGAGCGCGATTTCCGGCACAAGCAGCAGGCACTGTTCCCCTTGCTCGAGAGTCTGCGCGATCAGGTGCTGATATATTTCGGTCTTTCCGCTCGAAGTCACCCCGCGCAGCAGTGTCACGTTGTGTGTCTCCCAGCTCTGTCCTATCTCCTTCAGGGCAGTGCTTTGTGCCGGAGTCAGTTTTGGCAGAACCCCCGACGCGGTGCCCGTGAAGCGGAACCGTCCCACCTCCTTGTGGTAAATCTCGATGAATCCCTTTTTTGCCGCGGCAAGAAGCACCGCACCGCTCACTTCACTTTTCTCAAGAAGTTGCTCGCGCGTCACCTCGCTTACCTGCGCTCCGGGCCGTCCCGCTCCCGACAGCTGCAGCAGCGCCAACAGCAGAGTCTCCTGCTTCTTCGCCCCCTTCACTGCGTCAAACGCCCCGGCGATACCGGCAGGGGAGGGGTCGGCAAGTCTCACGTAAGGCACCTTGCGGGTGCGGTAACGCTCCACCAGCCGCTCCGACACGATCACCAGCCCGCTGTCGAGCATCTGCGATGCAAGTTGCGACACGCGCTTCATCCCCGTGGCTTTCTCTATGTCGCCCACCGACATTTTCCCCTTCGTGCGCAGCACTCCGAGCAACGTCAGCTCCCGCTCGCCGAGTCCGTCGGCATCATCCCCGTCAAAGTCAGGATTGATCTCGAGAAAAGTCTCGCTCTCAACTTTCAACCCCGCAGGGATCGCGGCGCGGAACACATCGCCGAGCGTACACAGGTAGTAGTCCGACAGCCACTGCCAGAACTTCACCTGCGGGTATCTCACGATAGGCTCATCGTCGAGAGTCATCGCGATCTCCTTTATCTCAAAGTCGGCTTGCGGAGCTTTCGGCAGAATCGACAGCACGATGCCCGTGTAGTATTTCCGCAGACCGAACGGCACGATCACCCTGTGACCCGGACGCACCTGTGCGCTCAGCACCTCGGGCACCGAGTAAGTGAAAGTCGTGCTCAGCGGCAGCGGCAGTGCGACTTCGGCATAAAGCATCGGGAATAAAGGCTGGATTTCTACCGGCAGGTTGCTACGTCCTGTCAGTCGTTTTCGTTGAAAAACTTTTCTATCTTCTGCACCGCAAGATGATACGACGCTTTCAGTGCGCCCACCGACGTGCCGAGGATTTCCGAGATCTTCTCGTAGGGCATTTCGTCATAGTAGCGCATGTTGAACACTATGCGCTGTTTCTCAGGGAGAGTGGCGATCGCTTTGCGCAGCTTCAGCGCGATTTCATCACCGTCCACCCATTCGTCGGCCTCGATCATGTTGGCCACGCCCCCCTCCTCATCGTCGAGCGACACCCCCTTGCGCTTCTGCTCCTTGTTTAGAAAAGTCAGGCTCTCGTTGAGAGCGATCTTATAGAGCCATGTCGAGAGTTTGGCATCTCCGCGGAAATTTTCTACTGAAGTCCATGCTTTCAGAAAGGTGTTCTGCAGCACATCGTTGGCATCGTCATGGCTCTCCACGAGGCGTCTTATCTGCCAGTAGAGAGGCTCGGCATAACGCCTGATCACCTCGTTCATGGCGGCGCGGCAGGTCTCCGGCTGACGCAGCTGCTCAACCAGTTTCGGGTCTTCCTCTATGACTTTGACGCGGGCCATGTGCGATTATGTGGATTGGGAGAGTGTTAAAATTCCGGCTGCAAAATTATTTAATTCTGCTTCCTAAATCGGTCGCAGGCATGTTAAAATATTAAAAACTTAAAAAAGATAACCGATTTACTCCCATATCGGCTCATTTGTTAGCATTATTTACTACTTTAGCGACAAACTGTCGGCGCGCCCCATCCGCCTGTCCGGCATCTTGCATTAAATTATCACATCTTCGTTATGAGCAGACAGAAAAAATATATCCTCCAGGAGGATCAGATACCCACGAAGTGGTACAACATTCAGGCCGACATGGTCAACAAGCCCATGCCCCTGCTGCACCCCGCAACCCGCCAGCCCCTCAAGGCCGAGGATCTTTACCCCATTTTCCCCGAAGAGTGTTGCCGGCAGGAGCTCAACACCACCGACCGTTGGATCGATATTCCCGAGGAGGTTCTCGAGAAATACAAATTCTACCGTGCCACCCCGCTCGTGCGCGCCTACGAGCTTGAGAAAGCCCTCGGCACACCCGCCCGCATCTACTTCAAGAACGAGAGCACCAACCCGCAGGGCAGCCATAAGATCAACTCAGCCCTTCCACAGTGCTACTATGCCAAGCAGGAAGGCACCACCAACGTCACCACCGAGACCGGAGCCGGTCAGTGGGGAGCCGCCCTCAGCTATGCCGCAAGCGTCTTTGGCCTCGAGGCAGCCGTCTATCAGGTGAAAATCTCCCTCCAGCAGAAACCCTACCGCAGCATCATGATGCGCACCTTCGGCGCCGCCGTCGAGGGCTCACCCTCCATGTCCACCCGCGCCGGCAAGGACATCCTCACCGCCACCCCCAACCACTCAGGCTCCCTCGGTACAGCCATCTCCGAGGCCATCGAGCTTGCCACCACCACACCCAACTGCAAATACACCCTCGGCTCCGTGCTCAACCACGTCTCGCTCCATCAGACCGTCATCGGTCTCGAAGCCGAGAAGCAGATGGAGATGGCCGGTGACTACCCCGACGTAGTGATCGCCTGCTTCGGCGGCGGCTCCAACTTCGGCGGAATCGCCTTCCCCTTCATGCGCCACAACATCCTCGACGGAAAGACGACCGAGTTCATCGCCGCCGAGCCCTCAAGCTGTCCCAAGCTCACCCGCGGTGAATTCCGCTACGACTTCGGCGACGAGGCAGGCTACACACCCCTCCTCCCCATGTTCACCCTCGGCCACAACTTCCGCCCCGCCAACATCCACGCCGGCGGCCTCCGTTATCACGGAGCCGGCACCATCGTCAGCCAGCTCATCAAGGACGGACTCATGCGCGGCGTCGACATACCCCAGCTCGAGTCATTTGAGGCAGGCGTACTCTTTGCCCGCACCGAGGGCATCATCCCCGCCCCCGAGAGCTGCCATGCCATAGCCGCCACCATCCGCGAGGCCAAAAAGTGCAAAGAGACCGGCGAAGAAAAAGTCATCCTCTTCAACCTTTCCGGTCACGGCCTGATCGACATGACCTCCTATGATCAGTTTATCAACGGCGACCTGCAGAACTTCGAGCTCACCGACGAAGAAATCCAGACCAACCTCGCCGCCGTCCCCCAATCCTGATCCCCTCTCGTTCCCCCGATAAAAAGATTCCCCCGATAAACAGAGCGGACGCACCCACAGTGCGCCCGCTCTTTCCGTCAAAGAGGTATCATCGTTGTCCTCAGCTTGTACGGACGTTCCATGGAGCGTCCGCCCTTCCCCTCACCCTCCCCCTCACCTTTCCCCTCGCCCTTCCCCTCGCCCTTCCCCTCACCCTTCCCCTCACCCTTCCCCTGTCCGACTTGTCCGATCCGTCTGATTTGTCCGATTTCTTTCCGCGTTCTCCGCGCCCTCCGAGTGCTCCACTCCTCGCCATCCCGTAGCCCGTGAAACGGGCGTCACAACCTTAGCACCGGGTGACCGTAGG
>CAYSKE010000117.1:0-6940 GCA_964431465.1 uncultured Muribaculaceae bacterium
AGAGTAGGTAACCGCCCCCTATCAAGGAGAGTGTCCCCTGAAGATCAACAAAGATCCTCAGGGGACACTGCTTTTTGTTCGGTCGGTAATAAGAAGGTCAGAGGGTGAGGGTGTAGGTGTCGCAGGCGGTGGGGCGACCACCGAGGGTGTGCTTCTGCTGGATGAGTCCTTCGTTGAGACCGCTTGCGGTTGGGGCTGCCGATGTGCCGAGGTCGAGGTAGCGGCAGTCGTGACAAAGGTTGTCAATCACATATCGGTAGAGTGCGGGAAAAATGTTGTCTAAGCGTCCGCGCATAGTTGAGGCAGCGTACTGGAGGTGCATGACTGACTGAGTGCGATAGAACAGGGCTCCTGCAAGCATCTCGTCGGGCGTTGTGGCTGTGACAAGAATGATATTGTCGGGAAACCTGTTTTTAAGCATTGTGATTTCGCCGAGAGTGTGAACTGGAGCAACACTATATTTTTTGCTTAATAATTGCTCCAGAATCGACCAGAATGCATCGAGGTGATTACATAAACCAATCGAAGTGTGTTGCTCTATTTTGAGCTTTCTAAGCGTTGTTTTTGAATATGGCACCGGTTGGGTGAGGTCGATGGTCGTTGACATGATCCTCGACGAAAGTGTTGCGCCTGACCGGAAGAGGGTGTAGAGGTCTTCCTCTGCGGGTAGGGTGTGATAGATGTGGGGGATCGGTTTGTAGACGAGTTTGCGGATGCCTGCGCGATGCAAAAACTCTAATGATTTGTCCCACACTTCGATCATCGACATCAGGGTGAAATGGTGTTTGGGTAGAATCCAGCCACCGTAGGTGAGTCCCTGATGGGAATAAAGTGTGTCGCCCGCAATATTGGCCGGCAGCGCGGCGATGATGCGTCCCGACCGGTCACATGCGACAAGCGACCGGTCGGTAAACCGGTCGCTGTGATAGTCCATGTAGTCGCGCAGGAAAAGAAATGTGCCGTTTTTTGAGCTACTGACACAGGCATCCCACTGCGCCCGGTCGGCCGGCATGTATTGCCTTATGTGCAATGTGCCGGGCATTTATTTAGCCGGGTAGGAATACGTGCGGCTCACTTTGCCGTCGCGTCCTTTGATCTTGACATCGATTTGCTTGCCGTCGACAGTTACGTCCATGACCTCGTTGTTGGAATTGACAATAACTGGGAATTTCAGTCCTTCCTCACCGGCAGCATAGTAAAGGGGTTGATGCATGTGTGCGCTGAGCATCACATCCACGTTGGCTTCGTTAAGGATAGGGAGGAATTTGCGGCGGAGTTCGCCGAGGCCGTGCCATTCGCGGCGACCGACCGGCGGGATGTGGAGCAGCACAACGCGGTATTGTGCATTCTTGTATTCGGGCGATGACACGACTTCGCGGAGCCAGTTGGCTTCGGCTGTGCGATAATTGTCGAAATCGGCGAGATCGCAATACTCTATATCGCTGTCGGGCTTGTCCTCACCGCCGTCGAGAACGACAAAGAATACCGGGCCGCGGCTGAAAGTGTAGTAGGGCTGTCCGTTTGAGTTGGGGAATTGCTCGATGAAGTTGTTTTGCAGACGGCCACGTGTCTCGTGGTTGCCGCGCACCATGTAGAAAGGAATAGAGCGGGCAAAAAGCTCGGAGGTCTTGTTGAGATAGCCGTCGTAGAGTTGCGACATGCGATCCATGTTGTTGGTCATGTCGCCGTTGAGCACGATGAAGTCAATCGTGGCAGAATCTATCTGGTTGAAAAGATCGACATATCTCTCGGTATCTTCATGGATGTCGTTGAACACGGCGAAATGGATCTGCTGCTTTTCGGCTGCTCCCGGGGTCTTGAACTCATAGGGCTCCTTACGGAACACATCGTTAGCAAGCACTTCACCGTAGCGCACTTTGCGCTCGCCGTTGTCAAACACCTCGCGGGCATAGATGCGGTAGCGGTACTTGGTGTCGGGTTTCAGTCCGTCGACCGTGATGCGGTGGATGGTTCCGGTGTTTTTGTGACCGAATTGCGAATCAAAAAATTTCTGGCGTTCCCGCTCATAGAAGTGGCTCTGGTCGTCGGGGGCTATTTCAACCCATGCTACCGAGGGGCGGTTGGTGGCCAGAACGACTGTGACAGTCGAATCTGTAAGGTTCTGAAGGTAAGGCTGGCAGGTGAGGGCGAATTTCTCTTCTGCATTAAGTCCGATGAAGGTAATGAGAGAAAGAAGAAGGATCAATGATCGCAGTTTAGGCATGACTCTATGGTATTGTTGTAAGTACAGTGATGTTATTTTGGTGCCTAAATTACAAAAAAGTTGCGGAACGGCATGGGTTCACACAGTTATTTTCCGCAAAGCCGGCCTATGTCGAGTGTGAGTCCTGCCGAGATCGTAGTGCCGTTGGTGACAGGGGAGTTGTTGTAGTAGTAACGGGGAATGTAGTTGAACAGGTTATCGACAGTGAACACAACACTCACGCCGCGCCACACATTTTGGGTGATGTTGAGTTTGCAAATCATGTAGGATGGATAGGTGACGCGCTCGGTCGAAGTGTAATCGGTGTAGGATGTGTATTCGTCGGCGGTCACTCTTGATAGGAAGCGGGCATTCAGCGCAATGTTGAACCCGTAGTTGCGCCAGTCGCGTGAATAGTCGATACGGGCTGTGGCAGTGTGGGGGCGTGTCGAAGAAATTACCGGCATCCCTCTTCTGATATGCTCATGGGTGTAGACGTAAGAAAGCCGTGTGCCGAGTCCAATGCTTGATTTCCATGAAACGTTGGCATCTATTCCGCTGATGTTGATGCGCGGGATATTGGTGTAGACCATGCCGTTGAGGCTTTGGCTCCAAGCGGTGGAGATGCGGTTGTCGACAAGATTGAAGAACGCACCGGCGTTGAAGTTGAGCAGTCCGCGCGTGTATTCCCCCGAAATCTGGAAATTGTTGCTTGTCTCGGCCTTGAGATCGGGGTTGCCGTAGATCATGAATATAGATGCCATGTCGAAATCCATATACATCTCTTTCAGTGTCGGCGCCCTGAATCCTCCGGAATATGAGCCGCGCAGGTTCCAGCGGCCGAGGCGGTACATGAGGCCGAGCTTTGATGTGGCGTGCTTCATGCGCGACATGGAAAAATAGTCGTAGCGCAAGCCGGCGATGATGTTGAGGCGCGGGATGAAGCTCATGTCGAGCTGCGCGAACCCGTCGGCTGTCACCTGACTCTTATGCCCGTCGGCGTTGAACTGGTAGCTGAGAAGGTAATCACGCATCACGTCGCCCCCGGCGGTGAGGATAAATCCTCCCGGAAAGGTGTGATTGAATATGGCGCGTCCGCTGTGCTGGACATTGCTGTACTTGCGCAGATCTCTGTGACTTGCAAGCACAAAATCACTTTTGTCGTACTGGTCGAAGTTGTAGGACAGTTCAATCCCGCTGCGCGATGAAAAGGTGTAGAACCCCCGTAGACCGCCGCTGAAGTCGCGGTAGCGGTCGTCGGTTATATCCGAGGAGTTCCTCTGCCTGAAGAAATAGCCTGCGCGGGCTACGATCTTCAGGCGATCGGTCGGTGTGAGCGTCAGTCTTTCCTTGAAGTTCCAGGTGTGTCCGCCGTAGTAACGGCTGTATTCGCCCGGATTCTTGAAGTTGTAGGAATCGATGGCCGTGTGCTGCAGGGTGGTGACGCTCGAGAGGATGCCTTTGCGGAACCCCGCGTCGGCCACATATCGCTGCTGGTTGTAAGCACCGTATTTTGCGCTGATTTTGGCTTCCCAAGGCTCCGAAATCTCACGGCTGATAAGATTAATCACGCCTCCCACGGCATTGGAGCCGTAGAGCGACGATGAAGCGCCCTTGACAATCTCGATGCGCCCCACATCGGCGAGATTCAGCCGTGAATAGTCGACATTGTCGAGTGTCTCGCCGGCAAGCCGCTCCCCGTCGACCAGAAACAGCACTGAGTTTCCGCTGAACCCCTGCATGTTGAGCGATACCTGCTGGTTCATTGAGTAGGTAAACTCAATGCCTGGAAGTTCGGCCTGCATGAGATCGCTTATATTGGTGGCGTCAACTTTGCGGATGTCGTTTTCTGAAATGACGCGGGTCAGTATAGGAGATTCCTTCAGTAGTTTGGGAGTGCGTGTGCCGGTGACAACGACCTGATCGGTAGTTATGCTGAAATCAAGGATGGAATCTGGATCAATGTCGGTGTCCTGCGCCCCGGTAGTGAAGGCACACGACATCATGATGAACGCGTATTTCCATCTCGGTGTCATTTCTCTACCGGATAGATATATTGTAGGGTGAGATACCCTTTGGCTCCAAGTGAATTGGCATAGGACGCAAGCCGGAGAAGAGCCTGAGTTCCGTCGGCAAGCAACAGGGATATTATGTGGTCGGAATGCTTATAATCGGGCGGCATCTGGTTTATATCCACCGACATCCACGATGAGAGTACCGGATTATAGTCAGATTCCTGATACACGATGTTGCCGTTGAGCATATCGGAAAGGTCAATGGCGATCTTGTCTACCGTCAGGATGTCGGGCTGATAGGGGCCGATGGTGTATTTGCCACCGTCGATTATAGTTGCAAAAGATGTAGCGTCGGTGATTGCCGCCTCGCCGCCGTTGGTTTTTGCATCGTAGTGATGTATGGCTATATCCCACTGCTGCGGTGCCGGATCGTCCAGCCCAAGCGTCGTCACGGTGCGCTCGCTGAAATCTATGTAGATCCAGTGCACGAAATCGCGGCTGTCGATGAAGATTGTGCCGGGCTCGGTCGGGGTGCATGGTTTTGTGAACCCGAAGGTCATCTGCGTGGGATCAGAGTCGTCGGGGGTATCATATATACCGCCAAAAATGCCGTTGCATCCCCATAGAGGAAGCAACAGCATTATGACTGTAATATACTTCAGCAGCATCAGATTGAGAAAATCAGTGGAGTGTGATGGTGAGACCACCCATTACTTCAGGGATGTTGAAGATAAACTCGACCTCTTTCTTATCCTTGCTGATTTTTCCCGACATCGTGCAAGTGTAGTTTTTAAGCTTGTCACCCATGCCCATGCTGACAGTGCCGGTTCCGTTGATTGATGCCGCTCCGGTCTTCTTGTCAACCGTGGCAGTCGCATTGTCGGTTGTGAATGTGCCGAAAGATACTCCGTTATAATCAATCATGTAACCGACCTTGACTGTTAAGTCGGAAACCTTTTCAATTATCACTTTCTGCTCGTTGCTGAGATTCATGTCGGTGATATGGCTTGTGCCTGATCCGGTGCATGTGTAGGTGCCGGCAACAATCTCGGCGGGTGAAAGCTCAGGGGTATCGTCGTCGCTGCAAGCGGTAAAACACATAATCATTAACGACGCAATAAACGAACGGATGATGTAGTTCATATCTTTTTGAATTTGTTTAGGAAAAAATCCTACCGGACATGAGCGGAAGATCGCTCTATATCCGATAAAATCAAGGTTCAAAGTTACGTTTTTTTTCTGAACCGAGTCAGATGTGCCGGAAAAATATTGCTTCAAATTGATTAATTTTGTAGCTATGAACCGTATTATAGCATTATCACTGTTTTTTGCGATGTGCATCAAGATGTTTGCCCAGACCGTCGGGAGCAACGCGCCGGGCGATTTGGACAATAAACTCAGCGAGATGGGATTTGTCGATGTGGCGACTCTCGACACGGCTATAGTGGTCGATCTGATGTATGCCCGCGACGACAATTTTGTGGGAGTAGCTATGTATGAGGGGCTGACGCGCGCATGGTTGCATCCCGCTGCCGCGCGTGCGCTGAAAATGGCGCAGGATGAACTCGCGCGACTGCATCCCGGCTATGCGCTCAAGATATGTGATGCGTCGCGACCCATGTCGGTGCAGAAGCAGATGTATGCCACGGTGCGTGGCACATCAAAAGCCCGGTATGTGAGCAATCCCGCCAACGGAGGGGGGATGCACAACTACGGTCTAGCGGTGGATGTGACGATTGTGGATGAAAATGGCGACGAGCTGGATATGGGCACAAAAGTGGATCATCTCGGTGCTGAGGCGGGTGTGAAACGTGAGGCTGAGATGGTTGCCTCGGGTGTCATCACGGCTGAGGCAGTGAAAAATCGCGAGTTGTTGCGACGTGTGATGCGCAAAGGTGGATTCTGGGTTTTGCCGTCGGAATGGTGGCACTTCAATCTTGTGAACCGCGCCACGGCTAAGGCATCTTATAAAGTGCTTGATTTCTGATTGTGGGGCTTGACAATTATAGGTTATGATAAAGAAATATTCATGTAGGGAGTATGCGATAGAGGCAGAGTTTGATTCTTCGCTCACTTATGTCGGCGCTCTATATGACCACTTCAAGGTGAAGTCGCTGAAAATCACCAATACGTCGGGGCGCGACTGGACGACTATGACCGTGGCGCTGACGGGTGATTACATCGCTACGCAGATAAGGGTGTATGATGGGATAGCAAGCGGCGCGACAGTTGAAATCACACCTGACCGCCTTGAAACTGACATGGAGAAGCTGGAGCGTAGGGAGACTTCCCGGAGCTCGGAAATACGTGTGGCAGTGTCGGGCGACGACGACACTTTTGATGTCGTGACTTTGCCGCTGAAAGTCTACGGGCGGAACCATTTTGCCGGAGAAACCGGGCACTTTGAGGAGTTGGCGGCGTTTGTCGATCCGGATCATGAACTTGTCGGTCGCATAGTCGAGTCGCTGAAGAGTGATGTGGATAGTGAGGATGCTGATGAATTTACGGCTCTGCGTGAGCGCATGGGGAGGCTTTACGATGCCATAAAGGATCTTGAAATAGATTATCGCGACGTATTTTTCAGAGCCGACAAGGGGCAGGATATCAACACGTGCGCGCTGATTGAGAAAGAGCAAAGCGGCAACGGCCTTGATATAGCGCTTCTCATGTGCGGCTGCCTCGAGAGGATGGGGGTGCGGTCGAGCCTTATTTATTTCAACTC
>CAYSKE010000118.1:0-6846 GCA_964431465.1 uncultured Muribaculaceae bacterium
ACTGAAGAGTCGACACCGCCGCTAAGACCGAGCACCACTTTGTCGTCGCCGAGCTGCTCGCGCAGGGCGGCCACGGTGGTCTCGATGAATGATGCGGCACTCCAGTCGCGCTTGGAGCCGCAGATTTTCTCAACAAAATTGCGCAGAATGGTGGTGCCGCACTCCGAGTGGAACACTTCGGGGTGGAACTGCACGCCCCAACGCTTTTCGCCGGGTACGGCATAGGCTCCGACCTTCACATCGTGGGTGGAGGCAATGACCTCCCAACCGGCGGGGAGCGAGGTGATGGTGTCGCCGTGGCTCATCCACACCTGATCGCCTACATTGACATCGGCAAGAAGCGGATCAGCGCTGTTGACAAATGAAAGTTTGGCGCGTCCATACTCGCGCGATCCTGCGGGCTCAACACTTCCACCGTTTTCATAGGCCATGAACTGCGCTCCATAGCAGATGCCGAGAACAGGCAGTGCTGCGGGTATGTCGGCAAGATTGAGCCTGAAGGCCTTTTCGTCGTAGACTGAGAATGGACTGCCTGAAAGGATTACTCCGATAACAGAGGTGTCATCCTTGGGGAATTTGTTGTAAGGCAGAATTTCGCAGTAGACGTTGAGTTCGCGTAGGCGACGTGCGATGAGCTGTGTCGTCTGCGAGCCAAAGTCAAGAATGATAACTTTTTCCTGCATATTGTAAGTTGTTATTCGCTATATCGGGTGTCGAAGGAATCAAGTTTCTTCTGATAGTAGTCGCGGAGGTCGGTCCAACGGTAGTAGTTGCCGGTCACCGGAGTGACAGGAAGCGAGATCTCGCGCTCGTTGAGAAGAGCCTTGACAAGGATTTTGTCGGGATCACAGGCTTTGTCGATCTGCGGACGGTAGAAAATAAGCTGGATATTGGATCCCATGGGGAAAATCTCGTAGTTGCGCCAACGATCCTGCAGGTTGTTGAGGTCGTTGATTTCGTCGCCGTAGTGGCCGAGCTCAAGGAAAACGGTGAGGGGGATGAGCACTGTCTCGTGACCGAAGCGGAGGTTTGCGCTAAGTTTCGGCGAGGTCATGGCGGTGTCGGCACTCTGAATGATCTCCTTGAGCAGAAAACGCTGATTGAAGGGCACACGGCCGTCGGAGGCAGCTGAATTGCCCACGCTGATAAACCATGATGCGTTGTCGGCAAGCCACTTGCGTGTGATCATCTCGGGGGTGAAAAGATCGTAGAATGAAGGGTGATCGTCGTGGCTCTGCGCATTGACCGTCACATAGAAGAGATTGTTGAACAGCGTATTTGAGTCAATGTTCTCGGCAACAAACTCACGGTCGGTGAAAAGACGGTCAAAGAAATAGCTTTTGTCGAAAGGAAGAGTGTCGACAGCTTCGCTGAGATGGGCGGCTTTGCGGGCAGCCTTGAACGAACCTTGATCGAGGTCTGAGTTGTTGAGTGTAGACTGCGTGGTCGTGGAAGCATCCATTGTGATGACAAGCTCGGGGTTGAGAGCCTGCAGCTCGGCTACTTCGTTGGCCATGGAGAGAATGCAGCGGATGACTTTGGTCGACTTGGCATCAACGTGGGTGCCGGGGGCAAAGATCGACGGGAAGTTGTGGTACATGCGGTTGGCGATGCCGCGATGCTGGCGGTGACCGAGCGGGCTGAGTTCGCCTATGCGGGTGCGCGACTGCTCAAGAATATCGCGCATCTGATTGAGCACTTCCTGACCGCGCGGTGTGAGTTTACCCTGTTTCTCTGCGATCTCAAGCTGCTTCACTGGAGCCTCATAGTAGTTGAGACTTGTGAGCCAACGGCTGCCGTGACGTCCGTAGTGCTCGATATGGAAAGGCGTATATCCTTTGGGAGCCGGCGAAAGCTGCGGTATGCCACGCTCGGGCACGGGATATGCGAAATATTGGCTGCCAGCCTGCAAAGAGTCGGGCATGTTGTCCTGTGGCGCAACAGCCAATGATGTAAGGGAGCAAAACAGAGTTGCAACCGGGATCAAAAAGTGCTTCATGCGATGTGGTGGTGAAAGAAATTTTATATGCAAATATAAGCAAAATTAGGGAACCAAAGGAGGGGCAGAGTTGTTGAATAGATAAATAAGTGATAAATCAAGGCTCCACTCCGAGCCACTGATGCAGTCCCGGCGACACGAAGTCGCTCCCCAATGGATAAAGGAGGTTGGAAGTGACCCCGCTGCGGAAGGTGAGATACTCTGAGAAACACACCCGGACCTTTGACTCTTTATCTCGATGTCAAGTCTTCCTGCTACAAGGTGGCACCGCAGGAGGACTTGGCGCGGACGACAAGCCCGTCTCTTTTAGGCAGGCTACTATATAAAAGCATTAAAAGGAGCTTCTCACGAGGCTCCTTTAATGGTTTCCAATAGGTACAATTTCTAAGGTAAAAAAGATTGTTCTGGTTTGCAGTGCAAAAATGGGGGTTAAAATTTATATGACAAAATTATTTGAGGTGTTATAAAACATTGTTGTAAAACATATTTTGATTGCTATCTTTGAAAGTGAAAGACGCAATGTGTTTCGCAAAATTAGTCACGGACAGCAATTTCGCAACAATATATGCCTGATAGCCAAACAATAGCCCCTCAGAGAACACTTGAAGTGTGTGCAGGAGACCTGCGCAGTGTATATGCTGCACGCGACGGCGGTGCGGTCAGGGTAGAGTTGTGCTCCGGACTTGCCGAAGGTGGAATGACCCCTTCGACAGGATTACTGCGTGGCGCACTCGCCGTGACAGGGATAGCCGTGAACGTGCTCATAAGGCCACGTCCGGGTGATTTCGTCTATGGCGAGAAGGAGGCACAGGTCATGCTTGACGATATCGCTGCTGCAACCGATGCCGGTGCCGACGGTGTGGTGATTGGGGCTCTGACTCCCGACGGTGATGTTGACCTCAGGCTCGTGGAGCGTATGATCAATGCTGCGGGAAGCATGAGCGTGACGTTTCACCGGGCGTTTGATCTCTGCCGCGACCCGATGGAAGCATTGAGGCAACTTATAGACGTTGGTGTAAACCGCCTGCTTACGTCGGGACAGGCGCCCACGGCATTGCAGGGTGTAAATCTGCTTTCGCATCTGGTAGATGCTGCCGATGGCCGACTCTCAGTCATGCCGGGAGGAGGAGTAAATGCCGCCAATGCGGCTGAGATACTCAATCGGAGCGGCGCGAGAGAGATTCATGCGTCGGCTCGCGAGAGGATCGCGTCGTCGATGCGGTTCAGGCGCGGCGATGTCTCGATGGGAGCGGCCGGGAGTGATGAATATGCCACGTTGACCACATCTGAATATCTTGTAAAGGAAATCGTAAGAGCCATAAAAATATGAATATAACCAAAAAGATAGTTGCTGCGGTGATGCTCGGCTGTGTGGTAGCCGCAAATGCAGCAGTAAAGGATGACTACAAGGCGCGCCGCGACTCGATGAGAAGCGTGGCGATGCACAGTGAGGTTTTTGACCGGAATCTGACGGCCGATCAGCGAAACGCACTGGAGTTTCTATATGCCTACATGCCGCTCCCCGATGTGACAGACTACAGCGGCGATTTCTTTCTGCGTAATGTGGATCAGACCCTCAAGGCACGCAAGGAAATGCCGTGGGGCGCAACGGTTCCCGACCGGGAATTCTATCACTTCGTGCTTCCGCTGCGCGTTAACAACGAGCCTCTCGACGAGAGCCGCATGGTGTTTTATGAGGAGCTCCGCGACAGAGTTAAAGGACTCTCCATGGCCGATGCTATCCTCGAGGTGAACCACTGGTGTCACGAGAAAGCCACCTATCAGCCGTCCGACAGCCGTACGCACGCCCCGATGATGACCGTCTACACCGGTATCGGTCGTTGCGGCGAGGAGTCGACATTCACTGTGGCGGCTCTTAGAGCCATGGGTATTCCTGCCCGGCAAATATATACCCCACGTTGGGCGCACACCGACGACAATCATGCGTGGGTGGAAGCATGGGCCGACGGCAAGTGGTATTTCCTCGGAGCATGTGAGCCTGAACCCGTCCTGAATTTAGGGTGGTTCAATGAGCCAGCTTCGCGTGGCATGATGATGAGTACCCGCGTCATAGGAGACTACGACGGTGATGAGGAAATCTTACTGAAAGCACCGGGATATACCGACATAAACGTGACGGAGAATTATGCTCCTGTGGATACGCTGCATGTGACTGTGACCGACAAGACCGGAAAAGCCGTTGCGGGAGCGCGCACGAGTTATACGCTTTACAATTATGCCGAGTTTTATCCGCTCGTGACAAAGACGGCTGATGCGGATGGATGCAGCTCGGTTGTGGCCGGACTTGGTGATTTGCTTGTATGGGCAAGTGACAAAGAGGGTAATTTTGGATTCAAGAAAGCTACGGTAGGTAAGGATCGCCGGATCACTGTTGTGCTTGACAATGACGGGACAACGACCGGAAAATGGGAGTTTGATATAATCCCGCCAAAAGCGGGAGCGTCGCTCCCGGCCGTGACTGAAGCGCAACGTCAGGAAAATGACCGCAGAAAGGCTGCCGAAGACCAGATGCGAAAAGATAGGGAGGACGCACACTTTGTGACACCTGGGAAGGCTGCACTTATTGCCAATAATCTGGGACTCAATGTTCAGAGGGTTATAGATGTGATGACCGACGCCCGAGCCAACGGCGATGTGCTTGCGGCTTTCCTGAAGGACGTGCCAGCAGAAAAGCGTTGGAATGCATTGAAACTCTTAGAACTTATTTCGGCCAAGGATCGCTCGGATGTCACCACGGATGTCCTGATGGATCATCTCGGAGCATCCTATGACGAATGGGTGTTGAATCCTCGCATCGCCAACGAGTCGCTGACGAAATTCAGGAGCGCACTTGCCGGAGCCTACAACAGCGACGAGGCGACGAAATTCCGGAATAATCCGGCCGAACTCGTAGCTGAGGTCGACCGAAATATTGAAATCGTCACGCCGTGGCAACCAAATACGGTGAGGATGTCGGCTGCCGAGGTTCACAACACCCGTCAGGCAGATGCAGTGTCGCGAAACATCTATTTTGTGGCACTCGCCCGAACGCTCGGTATTCCGGCGCGTGTGGATGCCGTGACCGGTAAGCCTCAGTGGGGTGAACGTAAAGGAGAAAATATCGTGTGGCACGACGCATCGTTTACATCCGATGTGCAGCCGGCTGCTCAGCCTCAGGGCGAACTAAGCCTTAACTTCGAGCCGATGGAGCATATAAGCGACGCCAAATACTACACACATTTCACGCTGTCGCGAATTGACAACGGTGTGCCGCAGCTGCTTAATTATGACGAAGAAGGCAGTTGGGCAAGCGAGTTCGCAAAGCCTGTGACACTTGACTGCGGCCAGTATCTGCTGACGACCGGTCAGCGTCTGGCAAACGGCGGAGTCCTTGCAAGCTGTGAATTATTTGAAATCAAGCCGGGTGAGAAAACCAACGTAGATCTGACCATACGCCGCGACACCACGGCTGTGCAGGTGATAGGGTCGCTTAACTCTGAGAGCATTTTCTTCAATAACGCCACCGGTGCCGAAAGCTCGATATTGGCCGCCACCGGACGTGGATATTTCATCCTCGGAATGCTCACCGTAGGCGACGAGCCATCTAACCACGCGATACGCGATATAGCCTCAGTTGCATCCGAGCTGGAAGCCACGGGAATTCCTATGGTGATTCTTATCGAAGGAGCCGATGATGAAGCAGCATCAAGGTATCTTGCCGCCCTGCCCAAACTTCCTGCCAACGTCATACTTGGACGCGACATAGATTCCTCAATCGTAAAGGCAGTGAACGAAGAGATGGAGACATCGGCAGCCCCGGTTTTTGTCATCGCTGACACGTTTAACAGAATTGTGTTCCATTCGTCAGGATATACGATCGGCCTCGGGCAGAAACTGCTTGATACGATTAAGAAACTTTGAATCAGATGAAAAAAAATGAGATAGATTTCGGCGGTGAGTGGTGGACCACTCCTGCCGAAGATGAGGCAGGAAATCTGCTCATGGTCACAGGCCGCGAGGATGTGGATAAGTTCCGCAACAATGTGAGGTTCAACATTAGAGTCGAAATCTCATGGAAATATGGTGGTGACGGGATGCCATCGGAAAAAGACGGTACGGCCGATCTTATCGAGCAAGCCGACACCGGGCTGCGCACTGTGTTTCATAAAGATCCCGTGGCAGTGCTGACAGGCGTGTTTACTGGAGGCGGTGAACGCACATGGGTCTTCTACACACTCTCGACTCATATTTTCCAAAAGAAAATCAATGAAGCTCTCGCATCTCTTCCCCTCCTGCCACTGGAGATCACAGCAGAGAATGACCCCGAATGGGAAGCCTACACCGAAATGGAAGAGCTGAAAGGCATGTAGAGTATGAGGCCGCTCTCATAAAGAGCGGGTCCGCACGGCCCGTACAATGCGGTTCAAATAGGAATGCTTTGGCATCAAGAGTAGGGGCGCACGGCTCGTGCGTCCTCATTTTTATCTATTACTTGCGTATCCTTACTCCGGTTGTACACCCATACAATTCCGTCACACAATCCATAGTTTCTTATCACTTTTCCACAATAAATTCGTAACTTTCCGTCGTGGAAACAAAAAATAAAATATACTGCATACCCGGTGACCGGTTCCCGGCCAACTTCATCCTATCAGCATTTGCCGATGCCAATGCCGAGCTATCCAATAACGCTCCCAAAGCATTAGTCATTATCCCCGACGTTAAGGGAACACTACCTGATCGATTTCGCAACGCCTTAGTCGACCTCACCCCGCGGCAAGCCTTCATGCTGAGCTCCTCCGTCGTCTATGGAGATGAATACGTTGACGCAACCGAAGACACCGTAG
>CAYSKE010000119.1:0-6840 GCA_964431465.1 uncultured Muribaculaceae bacterium
TCGGGGTTGTGGGTGCGGTCCATGCCCTCGTTGCGGAAGTTCTTTGAGAACTCATAGACTCCCTCGAAGCCTCCCACGATGAGGCGCTTGAGATAGAGCTCGTCGGCGATGCGGAGGTAGAGGGGGATGTCGAGCGCGTTGTGGTGGGTGATGAACGGACGTGCCGATGCTCCGCCGGGAATGGACTGGAGTATGGGTGTCTCGACCTCCATGTAGCCTGCGTTGTTGAAGTACTCACGCATGGAGTTGAACACCTTGGTGCGCTTGATGAAAATATCTTTTACCTGCGGGTTGACAACGAGATCGACATAGCGGCGGCGGTAGCGGAGCTCGGGATCGTCGAAGCTGTCGTAGGTGACACCGTCCTTGACCTTGACGATGGGGAGCGGACGGAGCGATTTGGAGAGCATGGTGAGCGACTGGGCGTGGACGGAGATCTCGCCGGTCTGTGTGCGGAAGACGTAGCCTGTCACACCCACATAGTCGCCTATGTCGAGGAGTTTCTTGAAGACGATGTTGTAGAGGTCTTTATCTTCGCCGGGGCAAAGCTCATCGCGGTTGACATAGACCTGAATGCGGCCTTCGGAGTCCTGAAGCTGCATGAATGAGGCTTTGCCCATGATGCGGCGCCCCATGACGCGGCCAGCTATGGTGACCTGACGCTGCGGAGCGTCGTCGCTGAAGTTTGCTTTTATCTCGGCACTGCGTGCATCCACGGGGTAGAGAGGTGCGGGATAGGGTTCTATGCCGCGTTGGCGCAGCTGATCAAGCGATGCGCGACGCACGCGCTCCTGCTCAGAAAGTTCGTTGGGGTTCATTTCGCTTAGAATTGTAAAATGCCTATTTTCTGCAAAAATAACAAATTTGGCTGTAATGGCATAAAAAACCGAGCCCTCGGAGTCGGGAAGAGAACTCGGAGGGCCCGGATGTCCCGGAAGGGGATTTATTGTGTTGTGGTTAATCGGATTTCAGGATAGGGTTGCAGTTGCGGAGAATTTGTCAGAAGGCATTGCCATCTCTCAATTTTACTATAATCACGCCGTTTGCTCCGCGAGTGCCGTAGCCGGCTCCATCTTTAAGCACTTCCACGCTCTCAACTTCCATTACGGTGAGTGTGGTGGGAGGAATGGTTGACTCGGATCCGTCGACAACCCATAGAGGGTCGGTTTTTGCATAAAATGATGTGGAGTTGCGTATGTTTATATTATAAGATGTCTCTGAGGTGTCCTTATTTCTCTTTTCTGCGACAAACACTCCCGGCATAAGCCCTTTCAGAGCGAGGATGAGATCAGTCTGTCCTGTTGCAACCAGCTGCTCATGAGTCACTCCGCTGCGCGGGGCAAGATATTCTCTTTTACGGACGTATCCCATGCCCATCTCTACAAGCTCCAGATCTTCTTCGCTGAAGAACTGCTCTTTTTCAATTTTGATGCTTATTCCTTTTGCTCCGTCCACGGGAATCTTGTGAGTTCTGCGGCCGATAACCACATGCAGGGTATCGTCGGGCTGCACATCGGTGAGACCGAAGCGCCCCTCGTTGTCGGATTTAGCGTAGCTCTTTGGATTCTTCACATATATTTTGGCCTTTCTGACAGGTTTCCCGGCAAAATCGATAATACGGCCGTTGAAAGGCTCGGAGGCATAAGCTGAGAATGAAATCAGTAATGCAGAGAGGATGGCAAGGGCTTTCATGGTGGATTATTTTTAGATGTGACATCCCAAAAATAAACAATAAATCAGTATTCTGCAAAAAAATCGGAGGGGGTAAAGGAAATCCCCCGGCGGTGATGGTGGACGCGACCGGGGGATTGCTATGTGGTTGACTTCAGCGAGGTGGATCAGTCGTTGCGGGGACCGCGGGGACCACGGTTGCCGCCGTCGCGACGCTGACCATCGCGGCGAGGACCGCGATCGCCTCGCTCGCCTTCCTTGCGGGGTGCGCGGGGAGCACGCTGGGGCTCTACCCATCCCTCGGGCTTGGGCTGGAGGGCGCGCATTGAGAGGCGGTATTTGCCGGTCTTCTTGTCGATTTCAAGCAGTTTCACCTGAACCTCGTCGCCTTCTTTGAGACCTGATGCCTCCATGTCGGGGAGACGATCCCATGAGATCTCGGAGATGTGGAGGAGTCCGTCGCGGTTGGGCATGAACTCGACGAATGCACCGAAATCGAGGATCGAGCGCACTTTGCCGGTGTAGGTCTTGCCTTCTTCGGGAAGGGCGACAATGGCGTTGATCATCTCAAGCGCACGGTCGATAGATGCCTTGTTGGCAGCGGCAACCTCGATGTAGCCACCTTCGGGGATCTCGTCGATCGAGACGGTTGCTCCGCTCTCTTCCTGAATGCCCTGAATGATCTTTCCGCCCGGGCCGATAACAGCACCGATGAGCTCCTTGGGGATGAGCATGTTGACGATGCGCGGAACGTGGGGGCGATATTCCTCGCGTGGTGCGGGGATGGTCTGGTCGATGATATTGAGGATGTGCATGCGTCCGTCGCGAGCCTGATTGAGGGCCTGCTCAAGAATCTCGTAGGAGAGTCCGTCGCACTTGATATCCATCTGTGTGGCGGTGATGCCGTCGCGCGTGCCGGTGACTTTGAAGTCCATGTCGCCGAGGTGGTCTTCGTCGCCAAGGATGTCGCTGAGCACAGCCCACTTACCGTCGCGTCCGTCGGCGATGAGACCCATCGCGATGCCGCTGACGGGCTTCTTCATGGGCACACCGGCATCGAGGAGGGCGAGGGTGCCGGCGCAGACGGTTGCCATGGATGAGGAGCCGTTGCTCTCGAGGATGTCGCTGACGATGCGGGTGCAGTAGGGGAAGTTGTCGGGGAGCATGCGCTTGAGGGCACGGTGCGCAAGGTTGCCGTGACCTACCTCACGACGGCTCACGCCGCGTGCGGGGCGTGCCTCGCCGGTGGAGAAGGGGGGGAAGTTGTAGTGGAGGAGGAAGCGCTCGCGTCCTTCGTTGAGCACGTCGTCGACGATCTTCTCGTCGAGCTTGGTGCCGAGGGTGACGGTGGCGAGGCTCTGTGTCTCACCGCGGGTGAAGACTGCCGATCCGTGAGGGCCGGGGATGTAGTCGACTTCTGCCCAGATGGGACGGATCTCGGTGGTCTTGCGGCCGTCAAGACGGGTGCCCTCGTCGAGGATGCAGCGGCGCATGGCCTCTTTCTCCACGTCGTGGTAGTAGCGCTTCACGAGGGGAGTCTTGGCTTCGCGCTCCTCCTCGGGGAGTGAGTCGATGTATTCCTGGCAGATTGCGTCGAAGCTGTCGGCGCGCCAGTGCTTGTCGGCGCAGCCGGCTTTTGCGATCGCGTAGGCTTTGTCGTAGCACTTGTCGTGTACGTCCTTGCGGAGCTCTTCGTCGTTGACTTCGTGGTTGTATTCGCGCTTTGTGAGTGCGCCTGCTGCCTCGGCGAGCTCGAGCTGCACGCGGCAGTGATCCTTGATGGCTTCGTGGGCAGCCTTGAGGGCGTTGAGGAGGTCGGTCTCGCTCACTTCGTTCATCTCGCCTTCGACCATCATGATGTTGTCGGCTGTGGCACCAACCATGAGCTCCATGTCGGCTTTCTCAAGCTGCTCGAATGTGGGGTTGATGACAAATTCTCCGTCGATGCGTGCCACACGCACTTCGGAGATGGGGCCGTTGAAGGGGATGTCGCTGACAGCGAGTGCAGCCGAAGCTGCGAGCCCGGCGAGCGCGTCGGGCATATCCTTTCCATCGCTCGAATACATTGTCACGGTGACGAATGTGTCGGCGTGGTAGTTGTCGGGGAACAGCGGACGGAGCACGCGGTCGATGAGGCGTGATGTGAGGATCTCGTAGTCGGATGCGCGTCCCTCACGCTTGAGGAATCCGCCGGGGAATCGTCCGGCCGATGAATACTTTTCTTTATATTCCACCGTAAGGGGCATGAAATCAACGCCCTCACCGGCCTCTTTGGCCGAAACCACGGTGGCGAGCAGCATGGTGTCGCCCATGCGGAGCTCGACTGCGCCGTCGGCCTGCTTGGCCAGCTTGCCGGTCTCCAGCGTGATGGTGCGACCGTCGGACAGCGTTATAGTCTTCTTGATTGACTGTGGCATAATTATGATATCTTTTTTCTCTCTTAAAATTGGGGCAAAGATAATATTTTATGCCGGATTAACAACATATATTGCACTGATAATGTTGTAATATTATCGTTCAATAGATTTAACAATTCATCACAGATGCGCAGACTTTGTTTTTCAGCGGTTGTGTTACTGCCCTTTATGCTTTCGGCTCTTCCTACCGACACTCTCACGCTTGCCAATGCCACAGGGGAAGAATTGCGTGATCAGCGGCTCAAGGAGTCGCACAAGATCGTGAGCGTGGGTGGAGAGATGACGGCGAGCCGCGACTCGGTGAGGCAGCTGGTGGCGCTTTTTTATCTGGATCAGTTCAGGCACTTTCAGGATCCTTTGGCTCCCTACTTCATGCTGATGAGCAAGGACGCCAAGGTGGCGATGGGCATAGGTGGCGCCGTGAGGATGCGCGCATGGGGCGATTTCGACGGGTCGGTGCCGGTGAACGGTTTTATCCCCTACATGATTCCGGTGCCTAAAAGCCCCGAACACCGCTCGCGAGTGGGTGGCACGCCGGGTGGGTCGGCGTTGTTTTTCAGGATAATCGGGCGAAATGCCGTGCTGGGCGACATCACGGCTTATGTGCAGGCTGATTTCTCGGGTGAAAACAATAGTTTCAAGCTGAAAAAGGCTTATGCCACGATACATGACTGGACGGTGGGCTACGCCTCGACCACGTTCAGCGACGCACAGGCCGAGACACCCATGATTGACGGGGGAGGGCAGAACGGCAAGTGCTCGCGGTCGTCGATGCTGGTTAGGTGGATGCATGACTTCGGGAAGTCGAAGAAATGGACTGTGGCGGCCTCGGTGGAGCTGCCTAATTCTCACGTGGATGCCGACGGGGTGATGACGAAGCGGCTGGATGAGTCGCGTCCTGATTTTGCTGCTTTCGCGCAGTACAATCTCCCACACAACGGCCATGTGAGGGTGTCGGGGATCGTGCGCGGATTTCATTACCGCGATCTCGTGACGGAGCGGAACCGGAGCATCACGGGGTGGGGCGTGCAGCTGAGCGGCGCGGTGTGGATGATGCCGCGCTGGGGATTTTTCTACTCTCTGAGCGGCGGGAAGGGCTACAGCAGCTATACGGCCGATATGGCAGTGGGAGCCTATGACCTCGTGGCTAAGGGTGACACGCCGGGGCAACTCTATGCACCGGCAACACGCGCCGCGATACTCGGCACGCGCTACAATTTCAGCAGTAAGGTTTACTCTTGCGTGGCGCTGGGTGAGGTGCGTTACTGCCCTGACTACGAGGTGGCGTCGACCGATTACCGGCGCGGACGCCTGTGTGCGGTCAACGTGTTCTGGGAGCCTACGACGCGCCTGCAGGCGGGTGTGGAGGTACTGATGGGCCAGCGCCAGAACTTCAACCGCGAGAGTGCTTCGGCACACAGGGTCGACGTGCTGTTTCAGTTCAGTTTCTAAATACCTGATTTGTTTGGTCGGTTTTGCGGGGAGTTTGTATATTTGACAAAAACACTTATTCTCCCAAATTCAGACCAATGAAACAAATCTTACATGCTATCGCCGCAGGGGTGATGGTTTTGTCGGGGTGCGCGGGCAACAGCAAAGGCGCTGCCGACAATGCGATTGAAAAGGATGCGCAGAAAGCTCCTTACTACGAGGCGTTCTCGCATAACGACTACTCGCGCGAGCGGCCGCTGATGCAGGCTCTCGAGCTGGGTTTCAACTGCGTTGAGGCCGACTGCTATCTGGTGGACGGGCGCAATGTGGTGGCTCATGATCTGCCGGGCGACACGGCTGCCTACCGCTATCTGGAGGATCTCTACCTGAAGCCGCTTTTTGACAGGATAGAGGCCAATGGCGGGTCGGTGTATCCGGGGGCTGACCGCCCGTTCTATCTCATGATAGATATAAAGCGGGAGGGTGAGGATTTCTATAATGCGCTGCGTCCGGTGCTCGAGGCTAACGCTGATAAATTTTGCAGCGTGGATGAGGCCGGCAATTTCACTGAGGGACCGATACTGCTTTTCTTCTCGGGTGACCGGCCTATGGAGAGCCTGCCGACGCAGAGCGGGCGACGATATGCGTTTCTCGACGGAAAATTCGGTGAACTCGGACGGGGTGTGCCGACGTCGCTGGTGCCGGTGGTGAGCGACAACTACAAGAATTTCATGAGCTGGAACGGAGTGGGGGAGATGCCTGAGGATGATCTCAAGGTGATGCGCTCGCTTGTGGCTCAGGCTCACGACGAGGGTAAGCTGATAAGGTTCTGGGGCGCGCCTGACACCGAGGACTGGGCACGGCTGCAGATCGCCGAGGGGGTGGATATCATCGGCGTGGACAATCTCGATGCTCTTGCGACGATTCTCGCCGAAGTGCATGGCGAGTAAACGATGCCGGGGGGAGGCACTCCGATGTGATTGCGGATGATAATGCAAAAGTGGGAGGCTGTGTCGTAAAATCACTTTACGACACAGCCTCCGAGGGGTAAAATAGCGAAATATGAAACAGAAAAATCAGTCGATTGCCTCGTCAGCGGGGTAGCCACCCATCTCGCGGATAGCGTTTTTGAGCATCACGTACTGCTGGAAGAGGTGGTTTACGGGCACCTCATTCTTGGTGTAGTCGTGCATCGGGCTCTTGAGGTAGAAGCTGAGGAAGCGCTGGATGCCGTAGCGTCCGGCACGTGCAGCGAGGTCGCTGAGGAGCACGAGGTCGAGGCAAAGGGGAGCGGCGAGGATTGAGTCGCGGCAGAGGAAGT
>CAYSKE010000120.1:0-6665 GCA_964431465.1 uncultured Muribaculaceae bacterium
GCCGTTAATTTTGGTTAAATGACCACTTATATTCCCTCGGATTTTTAACTTTGTATTGGCTTCCCGTAGTAGTGCGTGGCGACTGCCACCACACCTCTCTCCATCCCTCCATCGGGTGCCGATCCCTGCCCCAAGGGCCCTGCGATAGAAAATAAAAAAGAAACATAAATGACTGATAACAAATGGAACTTTACTCCCCATGGCTCCATAGACCCGCAAGCTCTCAGTAAGATGGCTCAGAAATGGCCCGAAGCGCCCGTCATCGCGCAGCTTCTGGCTCAGAGAGGCATTACATCCGAGGAAGAGGCCGATAAATTCTTTCGCCCCTCCCTTGCCGATCTGCACGACCCGTTTCTTATGCCCGGCATGGACAAAGCTGTCGCAAGGCTGAATCATGCCATGGGGAAAAAAGAAAAAATCATGGTCTACGGCGACTACGATGTCGATGGCACAACTGCAGTCGCCCTTGTCTACAAATACCTCAGGGGATTCTATTCCAACATCGAATACAGCATCCCCACACGTGAAGACCACGGCTACGGCATCACACGCCGCGCCATCGACGAGTTCCGCGATAAAAACGTCGGCCTTGTCATCATCCTTGACTGCGGCATTAAAGCGATCGAGGAGGTAGCCTATGCAAAGACACTCGGCATCGACTTCATCATCTGCGACCATCACGTCTCCGATTCCGAGTTGCCCGATGCCGCCGCAATCCTTAACCCCAAGCTCGAGGGAAGCCCCTACCCATGCACCCACCTTTCAGGATGCGGTGTCGGCTTCAAGTTCATGCAGGCTTTCTCCCGCAGCAACGGCATCGACGAGCGCGACCTCGAGGGCATGCTTGACCTTGTGGCCGTCTCCATCGCCGCCGACATTGTTCCCATTGTCGACGAAAACCGCATCATGACCTACCACGGCCTGCGCCGCCTCAACACCAACCCCAACACTGGGTTGCGGGCCATCATGCGCATGGCCCAGATACCATCATCGCGTGAGATCACCATTTCCGACGTCATCTTCAAGATCGGCCCCCGCATCAATGCCTCCGGGCGCATGCAGCGCGGTATCGAAGCCGTCGATCTCCTTGTCTCGCGCGACTTCGGCGAAGCCATGTTGCGCGCAAAAGCCATCGACCAGTACAATCGTGACCGCAAGGAGCTCGACCGACGCATCACCGAGGAAGCCAACGCCATCATCGACCGCCACTCGGCGCGACTCGCCGACCGCAAGTCCATGGTCATCTACAACACCGACTGGCACAAAGGCATCGTCGGCATCGTTGCCTCCCGTCTCACCGAACTCTACTACAAGCCGGTCGTAGTGCTCACCCTTCACGACGGTCTCGCCACAGGCTCATCCCGTTCAGTGCAGGGCTTCGACGTCTACAGTGCCGTCGAGAGCGCCCGCGACCTTCTCGAGAACTTCGGAGGCCACACCTACGCCGTCGGGCTATCACTCAAAGAAGAAAACATCCCCGAGTTTACCCGCCGTTTCGAGCAGTACGTAGCCACCAACATCACCCCCGAGCAGCTCAGCCCCACCCTCTCCGTCGACGCCATTCTTGAGTTTGCCGACATCACCCAGCAGTTCGCCTCACTCCTGCGTCGTTTCGAGCCACTCGGCCCCGGAAACCCCAAGCCCGTCTTCCTCACGCGCAACGTTTCCGACTTCGGCACCTCACGCATCGTCGGCCACAACTCCGAGCACCTCAAGCTCGAGCTCGTCGACGACACCTCAGGCAAAGTCATGGACGCAATCGGCTTCAACCTTGCCGATAAGATCGACATTGTCAAGTCAGGCAAGCCCTTCGACATCGTCTACACCATCGACCAGAACAAGCACCGCTCCGCACTCCCAGGAGCCTTTCAGCTACTCATCAAAGACCTGCGTCCGGCTCAATGACCCCGCGCGAAGTCCTGAAACGCCATTGGGGCTACGACTCCTTCCGTCCTATGCAGGAAGAGATCGTGGCCTCTGTCCTTTCCGGCAACGACACCCTTGGGCTCCTCCCCACAGGCGGCGGCAAAAGCATCACCTTTCAGGTGCCCGCCCTCATCCTTCCCGGCCTGACCCTTGTTGTCACCCCGCTGATCTCACTCATGAAAGATCAGATCGACAACCTCAGGCAGCACGGCATCACAGCCGCCTGCATCCACTCCGGCCTCACGCTCCATGAGCGCAACCTCGCGCTCGACCGTTGCCGCATCGGCAAAGCCAAGTTGCTGTATCTCTCACCCGAGCGGCTTGCCGATTCCGGCTTCATCGATCAGCTCCGGGGCATTACCATCTCCCTTCTCGTTGTCGACGAAGCCCACTGCATTTCCCAGTGGGGCTACGACTTCCGCCCCTCCTACCTGCGCATAGCCCGGCTGCGCGACACCTTCCCTGCCATCCCCCTCCTTGCGCTCACCGCCTCTGCCACCCCGCAGGTCGTCGCCGACATCCGTCAGTCGCTCCACATGCGCGGCAACCACACATTTGCCCGCAGCTTCGACCGCGACAACCTTTCCTACATCATACGCCACACCGACGACAAAGACCGCCAGCTCATCAAAGTCCTTACAGGCGTACCCGGCACAGCCATCGTCTACGTCCGCTCCCGCCGTCGCACAGTCGAGATCGCCCGTCTTCTCGCCGAAGAAGGCATCTCTGCATCTTTCTACCATGCCGGACTCCTCGCCGAGGAGAAAAACGAGCGCCAGAACCTCTGGAAGCAGGGCACCATCCGCGTCATGGTAGCCACCAACGCATTCGGCATGGGCATCGACAAGCCCGATGTGCGCGTCGTCATCCACTACGACCTACCCTCATCCCTCGAAGAATACTATCAGGAAGCCGGGCGCGCCGGACGCGACGGGCACCCATCCTTTGCCGTTGCCCTCGTTTCCCCCACCGACAAAGCCACCCTCTCCCGACGCCTGTCCGAGTCCTTCCCCGACAAAGAATTTATCCGGCGCGTCTACGCCCTGGCCGGAGTCTTCCTTCAGGTAGCCGTGGGCGACGGATGGAATCGCCTCTACGATTTCAACTTCAACCTCTTCTGCAAGCAGTTCTCGCTCCCTCCCGTCCCCACGCGCAACGCCCTCGACATCCTCACTCAGGCAGGAATCATCGAGTTCAACGAAGATCGCCGCTCATCCGCTCAGATCCTCATGCTCATCGGCAAGGACGAAATCTATTCCGCCCGCATCGACCCCGAGGCCGAGAGAGTCCTCAACGCCATCTTCCGCACCTACACAGGCATCTTTGCCGACTACACACCCATCAACGAGGAGTTGATCGCCCACACCCTCGACCTCACGCCCCGCACCGTCTACGAGGCACTCCTCCGCCTCTCCTCAGCCCGTATCATCTCATTCATCCCGCGCCGTTCCACTCCGTGGCTTCTCTGGACCACAGCCCGCGAGGATGCCTCACGCATTCTCATTCCACGTCTTGTCTACGAAGTCAGGCGTGAGCGCATGGAAGCCCGCATCAAAGCCGTCAGGAGCTTCGCGTGGGACGACACAGTCTGCCGCTCCGTCACCCTTTTGCGATATTTTGGCGAAGAAGCCCCGCTCCCTTGTGGCCGATGCGACGTCTGTCGCGCAGGCAAGCAAGGCACGACATCGCTACCCCTGTCCGTCACAATCGACTACCTCACGTCGGCTGGCGGTCACACCATGGACTACATCCTCTCCCAGCTTCCACCTTCCCGCCATACCGAGGCAATTTCAATCATTCGCCGGAACCTCGATTCAGGCCGCCTCCTTATTCGCGACGGGATTATTTACCGGCCTCCCGGGCAGTGACTCCCCCGTCAAGCTCCTCCCTTACCCCGCTTTATTGGTTCAGTTGACCACTTTTTTGTCCGAAATATCACAACCGCCACAACCCAATCATTGCCGCGGTTGTTCTTTTTATGAAAACACACTAATTAAATTCATCACAACATGACATTCCTTTGCTCACTTTTACTTGCTGTATCTTCGTCGGTGGGAATGCCGCAACCCGACACCAACACACCCGACCCGATACTCATCGACGTTCGACCCGACACCGTCACCGTTCAGGAAATCGCGTTAGAGACACCCGCGATCGCCCCGCGTAAATTCACACCCTGCATCTACGACCTCCCCTACTCATGGACACGCAGCGTCCCCAACAAAGGTCGCCTTATGGCAAACACCGGAGTCCTCTTTGGAGCAGGATTCACAATGCTCGGCGTTCTTCAGATCCTTCCCGAGGACGCCACCGCATGGAACAAAGCCGAGATAGCCCACACCAACCCCTTCAAGCGTTGGTGGAAACACGTCAAGTCAGGACCCACATGGGACAAAGATAAATCCATCTTCAATCAAGTCCTTCACCCCTATGCAGGAGCAGCCTACTACATGTCCGCGCGCAGTCAGGGATGCAACGTCTGGCAGTCATGGGCTTATTCAGCGCTCATCTCCACCGTTTTCTGGGAGTACGGCATTGAAGCATTCAACGAAGTACCCTCCACACAGGATCTTATCATCACCCCGCTTGGCGGACTCATTCTCGGTGAGACCTTCTACATCCTCAAGCGCCACATCGTCAGCAACGACTACTACCTTTTAGGCTCGCGCCCCCTCGGCTATGTCGTTGCATTCATTGCCGACCCGCTCAACGAAGCACTCGGCTACATCCGCGGCAACCGCGCACACGGTTCAGCCATGCGTCGCGGCATCACCCCCACCAACGAGATATCCATGTCCTTCTCCCCCATGCTCGCCGCCACCCCCACCGGCGGCTTCACCAAAGGCTTCACCATCTCCCTCACCATGTAACCGCCCCCCCTCCGCAATCTCCGAGTCCTCCGCGCTCTCCGAGTTCTCCACCCGCGCCCTCTCCTCACCTCCTCAGTTCTGCCAGCATCCGCTCTATCTGAGGAGTTTTGTGCAGGCGTTCCGCGCGGCTCACATACTTCAAAGCCTCCTCCTTCTCGCCGCTTTTCCCCTGCTTCCACTGACTGTAATGATAGTTGGCAAGATATAGCAACGCATCTATGTTGCTTGCATCTAGTTCAAGTATGTGGCGGTTTGTCGCAGCCATCCCCTCAAGGTCACCGCTAAGCAGTTGGCCATAGGCGAGCGATGGGAGAAAAAGCATATTGTCCGGTGTGGTCTCCAGCAGCCCCTTTGCCGTACTTACAATCTTCTCTGCATCATCCCTGAACACATAGTATTTCAGCAGACAGCGATCCACGACACGCCTGAGCCATCCTTCCGTCGATTTCAAGTCCATCAGATAACGCTCATACATATCGCATTTCCCCTGAGCTATCGTCGCATTAAACACCCCCGTGAAAATCGTATCTATAGGCACATGGCGGTCAACCCCCGCGAGCGTTTCCTCACGAGCCCAGCGGTTGTCACCTTCCATCAGCGACGACACGATACCGCGCACCCAGTACTCCGCCACACCCGGGTGTTCACGTGCGAGAGTCGTGTAGGCCGCCCGCGAGCTTGCCCACTCTCCCCTTGAGTAAAACTGCGATGCCCGTTCGGCGAGAGTGCCCCCAACGCTTTGTCCCGACATGGAGCCGATCCACATCAGCATGCTGGCAACCGCCAATACTATTCTTTTAATCATCCTTCTTAGAAATCATTAAAGGCGGTGTGTCAAAATACGACATACCGCCATTTTGTGTTTTCACGCATGAGGGTGCTGTCAGAATGGCTTAGATGGTAGGAGCTGAGACTGAGGCTGATGGGAGCGTACCTAAGTACGTGACCGAGGCCGAATGTTGAAAGCGACGACCCAGATGAGCCATTATGACACACCCTCCTTGGTTTTCTTTGTTGATCGATGCTTATTCCATCAGCTTGCGGTAGCGGCGGCGAGGAAGTTCCTTACCTCCGTTGCGCGCCTTCTTCCACTCCTCGTAATCCGAGTAGCTCCCCTGATAGAACACCACTTCACCATCACCTTCAAACGACAGGATGTGTGTGCATATTCTGTCAAGGAACCAACGGTCGTGACTCACCACAACCGCACATCCGGCAAAATCCTCCAGACCCTCCTCAAGCGCGCGGAGCGTGTTCACATCGATATCATTGGTCGGCTCGTCAAGAAGAATCACATTACCCTCCTCTTTCAGAGCCATGGCGAGATGCAGGCGGTTACGTTCACCACCCGACAGCACGCCGATTTTCTTCTCCTGATCGGCACCCGTGAAATTAAACTTCGACAGATAGGCACGAGCGTTCACGTCGCGACCACCCATTCTGAACGACTCAACACCCTGCGAGATCACCTCATACACGCTCTTCTCAGGCAATAGATCATGGTGACGCTGATCCACGTAGGCCACTTTCACGGTTTCGCCCACATCAAACGTACCGGCATCCGGAGTCTCCTGACCCATGATCAGTCTGAAAAGCGTGGTTTTACCCGCACCGTTAGGACCAATCACACCCACGATACCTGCCGGAGGCAGAGTGAAATCAAGATCCTTGAAAAGCTGCTTCTTACCGTAAGCCTTAGCCAGCCCCTTTCCTTCTATCACCTTGTTGCCCAGACGCGGACCATTGGGAATGAATATCTCGAGACGCTCCTCTTTCTGCTTCTGATCCTCATTGAGAAGTTTGTCGTAGCTGTTCAGACGCGCCTTACCCTTTGCCTGACGGGCTTTCGGAGCCATTCTCACCCACTCC
>CAYSKE010000121.1:0-6596 GCA_964431465.1 uncultured Muribaculaceae bacterium
CCTGTGACGCTAACGCCTATTATGACGGCGAGGTAGAGTCTCGACAAACGGTAGGAGCGTACGAAATACCATGTGAGGAGGAAGAAGAGCGACTGGATGAGGAGGCCGATGATGCCGATCTGCAAGATGGTCTGCAACTGGGTCACCTCGACAACGGTGGGCATCTCAAGAGAGTTGTCGGCCGATTGGTCGCGGTAAAGATCGTTGCGGTATAGCAGATCGGTGTTTAGGGCGGACTCGGAGGGGTGGATGAAGCCGAAGCCTGTGAGCATGCGCCGCTGCTCGACGAGGAGGAGTAGCTTTGGTATCGCCTGTGCCATGCGCCCGGAACCGAAGTCGGCAACGGCTGCAAGGTCATCGCTCTCAATGGCTGCTTTTGCATCGGCAAACTGGTCGACGGTGGAGGCAACGCGCATGAAGGAGCCGGTAGCCGAGTCGACATAGTAGAGGGCAATAAACCCGATGGCTGCGGGAATGATGTAACGGCGGAGGTTGACGCGTGGGGCGATGCCGATGAGGTAGACCACCACGACTCCGGCAAGGAAGGTCATGGTGCGACAGGCTAACGCTCCGGCAAGAATGAGAATCCACCATGCGGGGCGCAGGCGGTAGCGAGCCGCTACAATCCATGCTCCTATAATCCAGATGAAGAGTCCGGCGGGCCACTTGCGGGGAAAATATGTGGTGAGTGGAGCCCAGAACAGGTCGTTCCACACGGAGTTGTGGGGTGTGCCTCCGGCAGTGGGGGTGCATGGGACAAGCACGTCGCCACAAAGGATGAAGCCGTCGATGAAATAGAACGCCGACATGGCCAGGGAGTAGAGCAGGACGTAGCGCATGAGCAGATCCATGTCGGGACGCCGACGCATGAAGAGAATCAGCGGCACGGTAAAGGCGATAATGAGGAAATAATAGCGCATGAGGCGTATCTGCACTCTCATGGGCTCGTCGCTAAGCATGGCCAGCAGAATCACTGCGGCAATGAAGGCGGCTACTGCAATGAGAAGCCGGTGGACATCGCGGGAATAGCGGAAGGCTGCCGCAGCGACAACACCGCCCAACAGCATGACGTCGCACCACTTGAAGGGAAATGCGGCCTCGGTGTAGAACCCTGAGACTGTGGCAAGGATAAAGAGCTGCACGGTAAACTCTTCGCGGCAGCGGAAAAAGCGGTCGGCAAGGATGAAAAGGGCTATGGGGTAGCCGGGGAAGAAACGGAGCCCTATCATCGCCATCGCCAACAGGAAGGAGATGCTCCACGCCCATTGGGCGGGGGTGGCATGGAAGTAGGGACGGGGATGGGGCATGGGGGGATTTTTTGGTGGGGGGAGATCTCGGAGGACTCGGAGTGCTCGGAGAGCGCGGAGAGGGCGAAGAGGGCGGAGAGGGCGGAGGACTGGGAGAACTCGGAGGATTAGGAGGATTTGAGGAGGGGGGTGAAGTACCACTTGAGGGGCATGAGGAGGAGGCCGAGGAGGAGGGCGGCGGCGAGGATGGTGGCGGGGGAGCTCTCGGTGTCGAGGGTGAGGATGTAGGGCTCGTTGACGATCTCGCCGCGGCCGAGTGTGCTGACCATGTTGAGGCTCGTCTCTTCACGCTGCTCCATGAGGAAGATCATAAGTTGCTCCTGCACGGTCTGACGGCGCATGATGTCGCGGAAGGTGCGCTCCTGCGTGGGGACGGCATCGAGGCGCGCCTGTGAGGAGCGATTTTTGGCTGACAGCCGCTCGACGGCTACGCGGGCATTGTCGAGGGAGCGCTCGACGGATTTCTTCACGGCGGCTCGCATGCCGTCGATCTGTGTGTTGAGCCTATCGAGGGCGGGGTTGCCGGGCTTGGCGCTTTTCTCGAGGTTGATGCGCTGGAGGATGAGGTCGTTGTAGGCGGTGACGGCTTCGGCATCGCTTTCGCCGAGCCCGAGCAGGGGGATAAAGTTGGCGGAGTTGGCGGGATCGTCGATAAAGTCTTTGGTGAGCTGCAGGATATTGAGGCTGGTCTCGGCTTTAAGAAGCTCCTGATCGACTGCGGCGCGCTCGCCGAGCATGTACTCGGCTTCGGCCTTGAGGTCGGAAAGGCGGTTGTGCTGCTTGAAGGCCTCGATGCCTTGCTCGCTCTCGGAGAGTTCGCCGGTGAGACGGGCAAGGCGGTCGTCGATGAATGAGAGTGTCTGGGTGTCGCGGATGCGCTTGGCTTCTATGCCGCGCCGGTTGTACTCGTCGATTATCGCCTGAAGCATGTCGATGGCAAGGTCACGGTTGGAGCTCTCGTAGGAGAGGGAGACGACGTCGGCGAGTTTGCTGGGGATGTCGATGACAAGCCGGCGGTCGAGCTCCTCGGCGGCGCGGGAGTAACCGGTGGTGCGTATGGTCATTTTCAGCGGTGTCTGCATCGCCGAGTCGACGGGGATAAAGCTGAATGAGCCTAATGTGGTGGCGATGGTGAGGGGGAGCGTGCCGGAGGCTTCGCCAATGGTGCGGAAGCCTTTACGGGCTTTGACGTGGGCTATGCCGCGGGAATCGACCGAGAGCTTGAAGATGATGGCTGCGGTGAGTGTGTCGGGGATCGATGGGGCACACTCAAGGCGCACGGGCGTGGCGTTGTAGACGTTTTTGCGCGAAAGGAAGCTCTCGCGAAGGGTGTAGGTGGTGTTTGCTCCTACGGCTTTTACGGCTCCCATGAGGGTGGTGTGGCTTGAGAGCATGGAGAGCTCGTCGTGGACGGAGCCTGACCCGCCGAGGATGTTTCCGAGCGAGAACTGCCGGACAAGGCTCATCGCAGCTCCGCCGACGGATGTGTCACCGGCAATCATGACGGAGGCGTTGGCGGTGAACTGCGGTTGCCTCAACAGCAGATAGGCACCCGCAAGCAACAACATGACTGCCGTCGCGCAGATAATTTTCAGATACTCTTTGCGTGATCGTGAGAGTACATGAATGATCTCTTTGCGGAAGGTGATGTCGGGCATGGGGATGGGAATTATTTTGGTGGGGGGAGATCTCGGAGGACTCGGAGAACTCGGAGGGGTGGGAGTGCTCGGAGAGCTCCGAGATCTTGGGGTGCTCTGCGGGAGGGCTCCGCGGGGTTATTTGACGGTGAGGGCGATGGTGAGGGAGGCGATGACGGAGGCGGCGGAGACGACGGTGGAGATGACGGAGAGTTTATAGGCGTTGTCCTGATTGTAGCGGGAGTTGGCTTTGCGGATGTCGTTGGGCTCGACGACGATGACGTCGTTCTGCTTGAGGTAGAAGTAGGGGGAGGAGAGCAGGGCGGCGTCATTGAGGTCGAGGTGATGGTAGCGGTTGATGCCGTCTTCCTGCCTGATCAGGAGGATGGTGGCGCGGTCGCCGTAGGGGGTGAGGTCGCCGGCGGCGGCAAGTGCCTCAAGTAATGAAAAGCGCTCTTTGTCGACTTTGACTGTCTGGGGCTTGTTGACTTCGCCAAGCACATGGACGTTGAAGCTGAGCAGCTCGACGCGGACGTAGGGGTCGCGCAGGTTGTCGGAGATGCGGCGGGTGATCTCGGCGGCAAGCTCGGATGTGGTGAGCCCCGCGGCATGGACTTTGCCGATGACGGGCATGTTGATATCGCCCCGGCTGTCGACGATGTAGGAGGGCTGGGACACTGTGGTGCTGTAGGTGCCGGTGGCTCTTGCCTGGGGATTGAACAGGGGGACGTTGTAGGGGGCGGAGGCGTCGGGGACTTCGGAGTTGATGGTAATAAGAAGCGCATCGTCGGGGACAATGCGCAAAAGGGGTATATCCACTTGCATCTCGCCGTCGGGGAGATCTTTCAGACCTTCAAAATAGGTGAGGGAATGGCGCGAGGATGAGCAGCTGGTGGCGATAAAGATGATGACGGCAAGAAATGCGGGGATTTTCACGGATTGGAGGGATTGGGGGGGTGGAGGGGAGAGCACTCGGAGAGCGCGGAGGGCTCGGAAAGGGAAAGGGAAAGGGAAAGGGAAAGGGAAAGGGAGGGGCGCGCTGCGGCGCGCCCCTGAATTATCGTGGTGGGGATCAGGCGTTGCGGCCGTGGCAGTTTTTGAATTTTTTGCCGGAACCGCAGGGGCAGGGGTCGTTGCGACCGATGCGGGGTGCTGCCTTGGCGGGCATGACTTTCTGGGGACCACCCTGCGGGGCGCTTGCTGCGGCGCGCTGCTCTGCCTCGCCGGGGAGGGACTCTTTGCTGGCGCGGTAACGCGAGTAATCACGGGGCATCTCGGGAGCGGCTTCTTTCACCTCAACTTCTTTTTTGGGTGCGGCGGCCTGCTGCTGTGGCTCACCGGCTGCGGGCTGGGGCATGGGGGGTGCCTGACGCACGAAGACCTGACCGCGCATGAGGGCCGACATGGCTTTGTCGTTGAGTCGGCTGAGCATTTCCTCGAAGAGGTGGAAGGACTCGACTTTGTAGATCACAAGGGGGTCTTTCTGCTCGTAGGATGCGTTTTGCACGGACTGGCGGAGCTGGTCGAGCTCGCGGAGGTGCTCTTTCCAGAGCTCGTCGATGGTGACAAGCATTATGGCTTTGTGCCACTCCTTGACGATGGAACGGCACTCGGTGTTGTAGGCCTCGATGATGTCGACGGGGAGCTGGAAGAGGCGCTTGCCGTCGGTGAGGGGCACGATGATCTTACCCTGGTGTCCGCGATTCTCAACCCACTCGCGCACGACGGGGAGGGTGACGTCGATGATGCGCTGACTCTTGCGCTCGAGGGCTTCGTTGGCTGCGCGGTGGAGACGGTCGATGGCGTCCTCACGGGTGAGCTTGGAGATCTCGTCGCGTGTGAAGGGGAGCTCGATGGTGAGTGTGCGCATGGTCTCGGCCGACATGTCGTCGTAGCTGTCGGGGTTGAGGCCGTAGGTGTCGATGATGTTCTCGACGATGTCGTAGAGCATGTTGGCGATGTCGATGCCAATGCGCTCTCCCACGAGTGCGTGGTGACGGCGGTTGTAGATGTAGGTGCGCTGCTTGTTCATCACGTCGTCGTACTCGAGGAGACGCTTGCGGATGCCGAAGTTGTTTTCCTCGACGCGCTTCTGTGCATTCTCGATGGCGCGTGTGACCATCTTGCTCTCGATCATCTCTCCCTCTTTGAGTCCGAGCGTGTCGAGCATCTTCATGACGCGGTCGGTAGCGAAGAGGCGCATGAGCTGATCCTCGAATGAGACGTAGAAGACGGATGAACCGGGATCGCCCTGACGTCCGGAACGTCCGCGGAGCTGACGGTCGACGCGGCGCGACTCGTGGCGCTCGGTGCCGATGATGGCGAGACCTCCTGCTGCCTTGACCTCGTCGGTGAGCTTGATGTCGGTGCCTCGACCCGCCATGTTGGTGGCGATGGTTACGGTGCCTTTGCGTCCGGCAAGCGCAACAACTTCGGCCTCTTTCTGGTGGAGCTTGGCGTTGAGCACCTGATGGGGAATCTTGCGCATGTCGAGCATGCGCTTGAGAAGCTCGGATATCTCGACGGATGTGGTGCCGACAAGGACGGGTCGTCCCTGCTTGCGGAGTGCCTCGATCTCGTCGATGACTGCGGCGTATTTTTCTTTCTTGGTCTTGTAGACGCGGTCGTTCATGTCGATGCGCGCCACGGGGCGGTTGGTGGGGATGGTGACCACATCGAGCTTGTAGATGTCCCAGAGCTCACCTGCCTCGGTCTCGGCGGTACCGGTCATACCGGCGAGCTTGTGGTACATGCGGAAGTAGTTTTGGAGGGTGATGGTGGCGAAGGTCTGCGTTGCGGCCTCGACCTTGACACCTTCTTTTGCCTCGATAGCCTGATGGAGGCCGTCGGAGTAACGGCGTCCTTCCATGATACGTCCGGTCTGCTCGTCGACGATCTTGATCTTGTTGTCGTCGATGACATACTCAACGTCTTTCTCGAAGAGTGTGTAGGCTTTGAGGAGCTGGGTGACGGTGTGGACGCGCTCGGCCTTTACGGCGTAGTCCTGCATGGCCTGATCCTTGCGCTCCTGACGCTCGGCGGGATCCTCGATTGTCTCGAGGGCTGAAAGCTCGGCGGCGATGTCGGGGAGGACGAAGAAGTTGGGGTCTTCGATCTTTCCGGTGAGCTCGTCGAGGCCTTTGTCGGTGAGCTCGACGCTGCGGTTCTTCTCATCGATGACGAAGTAGAGGGGATCGGTGATGAAGGGCATCTCGCGGGCGTTGTCCTGCAGATAGTAGGCTTCGGTCTGAAGCATGACGTTTTTCATGCCCTCCTGAGAGAGGAACTTGATGAGCGCGCCGTTTTTGGGGAGACCCTTGAATGCACGGAAGAGGAGGATGGCTCCTTCTTTGCGGACGTCCTTGTCGTCGGATGCGAGCTTGGTCTTGGCATCGGCGAGAAGCTGTGTGACGAGGCGTTTCTGGGCCTGCACGACTTTCTCGACGTTGTGCTTGTAGTCGTTGAAGAGCTGGTCGTCGCCTTTGGGGACGGGACCTGAGATGATGAGGGGGGTGCGGGCATCGTCGATGAGGACTGAGTCGACCTCGTCGACGATCGCATAGTAGTGTTTGCGCTGCACCATGTCGGCGGGTGACATGGCCATGTTGTCGCGCAGGTAGTCGAAGCCGAACTCGTTGTTGGTGCCGAATGT
>CAYSKE010000122.1:0-6517 GCA_964431465.1 uncultured Muribaculaceae bacterium
GGTCGAAGTCCACTCCCCATTCGAGGAGCGCCTTGATCTGGTCAGGAGCTCCTTTCACCACTTTCTCCACTGCTTCGGGATCACTCAGGAAGTCTCCCGCTACCATGGTGTCGTGGATGTGTTTGTCGAAATCATCGACAAGAAGATTGGTCACCGAGGCCACACCTCCCTGTGCAAGTGCTGTGTTGGCTTCATCAAGCGTCGACTTGCATAATAGAGCCACTCGGGCACCGTTGTGTCCGGCAACTTTCAGCGCAAAGCTCATTCCGGCTATGCCTGATCCTATCACGAGATAATCATACTGCTGGTTCATGAGTATGAAATGAGTGTTATATTTGGTTGTGTCTTCTTTTTATCTGATCGCTGCCAGACCGCCTTGTGCGGTCTCCTTGTAGAGACTCGGCAGGTCATGTCCGGTCTGCTTCATCACTTCCACAATGCGGTCGAACGTGACGGTGTGGCGTCCGTCGGAGAACGCGGCGTAGAGGTTGGCGTCGAGCGCGCGGGCGGCGGCGTAGGCGTTTCGCTCGATGCAAGGCACCTGAACAAGGCCGCACACTGGATCGCAAGTGAGTCCCAGATGGTGCTCGAGCCCCATTTCAGCCGAATACTCTATCTGCGCCGGTGTGCCGCCGAACAGCTGCGAAGCGGCAGCCGCTGCCATGGCACATGCTACTCCGACTTCTCCCTGACAGCCGACCTCGGCACCCGATACCGATGCGTTGTGCTTGACCACGCTACCGAACAGGCCGGCTGTGGCGAGAGCGCGCAGTATGCGCTGCTCGGAGAATCCTTTGGAGGTCGACAGGTGGTAGAGCACTGCGGGAACGATGCCGCAGGAGCCGCATGTGGGAGCTGTGACGATAAGTCCGCCCGACGCATTCTCCTCGCTCACGGCAAGAGCGTAGGAGTAGACGAGTCCGCGACTCTTCAGGCTCGGGTTATAGCCGGTGGCGTGCATGTAATAGCTGACAGCTTTGCGCCTGAGACCGAGCCCTCCGGGTAGCACACCTTCGGCCTCAATGCCTCGCTCGACAGCTTCTTTCATCACTTTCCACACTTCACGCAGATAGTCCCATATATCAGGACCTTCGCATATATCCACATATTCCCAGAAGCTGTGTCCGGTTTTCTCGCACCATTCCTGTATGGCACTGATGGTGTTCATTGAGTAGATCTGCTCATCTTTTCCGCGTTCTTCTCCCTCATGAAGGATGTCGCCTCCTCCAATGCTGTAGATGGTGTCGCTGCAGATTACGTTGCCCGATTGGTCAAGAGCCTCAAACTGCATTGCATTGGGATGAAACGGGAGGAATTCCTGTGGCTTCCATATTATATCGGCCGGGGCGTGCTGGGTAAGCTCCTCCAGAATAGCTTTGTCGGTGAGGTGACCTAAGCCGGTGGCGGCGAGTGAGCCGAAAAGTGTCACCCGGTAGCTCGCGGCCTCGGGAGTGCGGTCGCGGAACAGCTGAGCCGCTTTGCGGGGTCCCATAGTGTGGGAGCTTGAGGGGCCGTAGCCGATCTTGAATATTTTTCTGATTGATTCCATCGTTGAGCTGATTTTAGGAGGTCGTTTCCGGCAGGTTGGGTTCGTCATCCTCACCTGCGTCGAGTGAAAGGGGGAGAGGTTCCTTTATTTTTGCGCCAAGAGTTTCAAGGCGTTTTGCCCGTGCAACGAGTGATCCTTTTCCCTGAAGCTTCACAAATGCCTTGTCATAGGCTTTGCGGGCGGCTTCGAGGGCCTTGTCTATGCCCTGAAGGTCGTTGATGAATCCCACGAATTTGTGGTGCAGTTCTCCGCCTTCGCGGGCTATGTCGAGCACATTGCGCGTCACGGCGTCCTGACGCCACATCTGTTCGATAAGTTTCAGTATTGAAATCAGATGCGTGGGGGAGACGATGAGCACTCCTGAGTCGTAGGCTTCCTGCCAAAGAGCGGGTTCGGTCTGCATGGCGGCGATGTAGGCACCCTCGTTGGGGATGAACATCACCACGAAATCGAGCTTCTGGTCACCCACGATATCGGCATAGCCCTTGGAGCGCAATTTCCGCATCTGTGTCCTGACCGACTGCACGTGACGCGCAGCCGCTTCCTTACGCCTGTCGGCCGAGAGGGCTTCGGTCATGTCCATGTAGGCGGTGAGCGACACTTTTGAGTCGATGACCACGCATCGGCCGCCGGGGTATCTCACGACCACATCGGGGCGAAGCTGGCCACCTCTATCGTTGGTGAGGATGTTTCCGTCGTCATCGCGGGTTACCTGAACGAAAAATTCACGCCCTTTGGTGAGCCCGCTCCGCTCAAGTATCTCCTCGAGCACCATTTCTCCCCAGTTGCCCTGAGTGGTGTTGCCTCCTTTCAGTGCCACACTGAGCTGACGGGCTTCGGCACCCACGCTCCTGCTTTCGGCCGACAATTTCTCGATCTGGTCTTTCAGGGAGAAGATCTCCCGGGATTCATGGGTGTAAACCTCGTCGACCCGCTTGCGGAAGTTCTCGAGCTCGCTGCGCAGCGGAGCGAGAAGTTGCTCGAGCCGCTGGCTCTGATGTTCGGTCATGGTGCGCGATCCGTCGAGCAGAGCCTGCGATGCGAGGAGCTCAAACTGCCGGCGCTTTTCCTTATCATCGGCATCGGCTTTGTCAAGTCGGCTCTGCCACGTGCGGTTGCTGGTGTCGATCTCTTTATGCAGACGGTCACACTCTTTGAGCAGCCGCTCGCTGTCGTGACGCAGCATTTTGTTTTCTGCATCGAGACGTGCGCTGCGGGCTGTGCTTCTTATCAGGAAGATGATTGCGACGGCAAGAGCCGCGACGAGTATTACCGTGATAACTGTCATTATAGTGGCCTCACTTATTTTAGCGAGATTATATACTGCAAATGTAAATAAAAAATCGCTATATTTGCTTCAAAGAATCGACTTGGCCGATGAGGTGGCAGCATAGCGTTGTGCCCGCGGGTCGGCCGCCGATTAAAAACTCATATCAGTCACTTAAAGCGGCCTCTCGGAGACCAGTTAATAGATCAATCTAAAATAAAGTCATGCAGGAACTTGATATTTCAGAAGTATTCCGCGCCCGCGAAGTGCTCAAGGAAGTAGCCAACGAGACCCGTATCATCGGTCCCACAAAGCTGGCAGATTATTGCCAGGTGTATCTTAAGCCCGAAAATATGCAGATGACGGGTTCGTTTAAGCTGCGAGGCGCTTATTACAAGATTTCGCAGCTCTCCGACGAGGAGAAAGCCCGTGGCGTTATCGCATGCTCGGCCGGAAACCACGCGCAGGGCGTGGCTCTCGGTGCTACTCACAACGGCATCAAGTCGGTGATCTGTCTGCCCGCCGGAGCGCCGCTCTCAAAGGTTGAGGCAACCAAAGGCTACGGTGCTGAGGTTTGTCTTGTTCCGGGCGTGTATGACGATGCTTACCGTCGTGCTATCGAACTCCGCGACGAGAAGGGTTACACATTTGTGCATCCCTTCGACGATCCTCTGGTCATAGCCGGTCAGGGCACCATCGGTGCCGAGATTCTCGAGCAGATGGAGGAACTCGACGCTGTGGTCGTGCCTATCGGTGGCGGCGGCCTGATCTCGGGTGTGGCATTCGTGATAAAGACTCTCCGTCCAGACATCAAGGTTTACGGCGTACAGGCCGAGGGTGCTCCCTCGATGAAGCTTGCCGTTGAGAAAAACGAGCGTATCTGTCTTGACAAGGTTGGCACTATCGCCGACGGTATCTCGGTCAAGGAGCCGGGCGCTCTCACATTTGAGATGGTCAAGCAGTATGTCGACGAGATCGTGACTGTAAACGACAACGAGATTGCAGCTGCGATCCTCGCCCTGCTCGAGAAGCAGAAGATGGTTGCCGAGGGTGCAGGTGCCGTGGCTGTGGCAGCTGTGATGGCGCATAAGCTTCCTCTTGAGGGGAAGAAGGTGTGCTGTCTGGTATCGGGCGGCAACATCGATGTGAATTTCCTGAACCGTGTCATCACCCGCGGTCTTGCCACAAGCGGTCGCCTTGCTTCTGTGACGCTTGATCTGCCTGACACTCCGGGCGCACTCAGCGGTGTTGTGAACGTGATTGCCGAACTCGGCGGAAATATCCTCTCGGTGACTCACGAGCGCACTACCACGTCGACTCAGGTCAACGGCTGCCTGCTCCACATCGAGATGGAAACCCGCAACAAGGAGCACATAGAAGCTATCAAGAAGGGTCTGACTGACCGTGGTTACAGGATTGTTGAAGATTACAACAAATAAGAAAAGCGTGAGTCGGTCGTTGCGCTCGAGCGCAACGACAACTCTTAGGGCCACCAACGCGTTTATATACCACAAGGGGCTGATAGTGTGTCCCTGCAACTTAACAACAGGAAGTATATAATGCGATCTCTGGTCATAACACTGATAATGCTTATCGCGCGTGTCGCCGTAGCGGGAAATGCCCCCGACGGTGACACGCGTGTGGTTATGGCGCAGGATGATGTGGTGGTGCTTGACTCGGTGGGATTGGAAGGGAGCGCGCGGCAGAAAGTGTATCGCGGGAAATATCACATGGCGACTGCCGACGGCGACTCGGTGCTGATGCTGGTGATGAATGAGGTGACGGTTTTTCCGCCGTTGAAATTCAAGAATAAGAAGCAGGAGCAGTTTTACTGGCGCACGGTGCGCGATGTGAAGAAAACTCTTCCCTATGCCAAACTGATATGCTCGACGCTGCTCGAAACCTACGAGTATATCGAGACGTTCCCGACGCAGAAAGAGCGTGAGGAGTATCTGAAAAAGATGGAAAAGGAGGTTTTCGAGCAGTATAAGCCTGCACTCAAGCATTTCACCAAGGGGCAGGCCCGGTTGCTTGTGAAACTTATACAGCGCGAGACAAACCAGAGCAGCTATGATATACTGAAAGCTTTTCTGGGAACTTTCAGGGCCGGATTCTGGCAGGCGTTCGGAAAACTTTTCGGTGTGAATCTGAAGGGGCAGTATAAGCCGGAAAGCAACAGCGACGACGCGATAATCGAGCGCGTCTGTGTGGCTGTGGAGCAGGGTATGCTCTAAAAAATGACGAAATTGAAACTTTTAACAAAGTTTAACGGCAATATGGAGCTATATTTGCCCGTGGGGATTGGCTGGAAGTTGGTAAAAATGAATTAAATGCTTAATTTTGCGTCGCTTTTATGGACTGCTGTACCATAGCGAGATGTGTAAACTTCTGTGTCATAATCAGATGTCGGACGTTTTGCATGGCAGCCGTCATGAAAGAGAGAAACTGACTCAAAACTTGAAAACCCAAGACAATAGTATAATTAACTGAACTAAGATGCCTACTATTCAGCAATTAGTGAGAAAAGGTCGTCAGGCTTCAGTGGACAAGAGCAAGTCTCCCGCACTTGACTCATGCCCCCAGCGTCGTGGTGTGTGCGTTCGCGTTTACACCACTACTCCCAAGAAGCCTAACTCGGCTATGCGAAAGGTGGCGCGTGTGCGTCTTACCAACGGCAAGGAGGTTAACTCCTACATTCCCGGCGAGGGTCACAACCTGCAGGAGCACTCGATCGTGCTCGTTCGCGGCGGTCGTGTGAAAGACCTTCCCGGTGTGCGTTATCACATCGTTCGCGGTACACTCGACACCAGCGGTGTGAAGGATCGCACTCAGCGTCGCTCCAAGTATGGTGCGAAGCGCCCCAAGGCCGGTGCAGCCAAGAAGTAATCGGTAAAACTTTTCAGGGAGTCGGTCCAAGCGGCCTTTTTATGACTCCTGCCGGTGAAGCTAAACTTAAAGCACCAGCGATTTTAGAATTCCCGACGACACGTTGCTTCCTGTGCGGCGGGATAATAAAAAATCCGTTTTTGAATTTCACACTTGCAAGCTGACTTATAGAAAGAAAGGTTGAGTAAACGTCCGGGCTGAGGCTCAAGCGTGGCGGATGAATTGAGAGAAAGGCTCCCCGCGCAAAACCTAAGAGCCGTCTCATTAGGAATCCCGGCAACGTTGAAGCGACAAGAGGTCGGGAGCTCTTCTCTCACGGAGTGACAGACCATAGGCAGCAACCATGCGCGAAGCAAAAACACTAAACAAACAGTAATGAGAAAAGCAAAGCCCAAGAAAAGGGTTGTATTGCCCGATCCTGTGTTTAATGACGTCAAGGTGTCGAAATTTGTGAACCACCTGATGTATGACGGCAAAAAGAACACATCCTACACCATCTTCTACTCGGCTCTCGAGCTGGTGAAGGCTAAGCTGCCCAATGAGGAGATGACCTCACTCGAGGTGTGGAAGAAGGCTCTCGACAACGTGACTCCTCAGGTAGAGGTTAAGTCGAGACGTGTAGGTGGCGCCACATTCCAGGTGCCGACTGAAATCCGTCCGGATCGCAAGGAGTCGATATCGATGAAGAACCTGATCTCCTACGCCCGCCGTCGCGGCGGCAAGACGATGGCCGACAAGCTGGCTGCTGAAATCGTCGACGCGTTCAACGAGCAGGGTGGCGCATTCAAGCGCAAGGAAGACATGCACAAGATGGC
>CAYSKE010000123.1:0-6513 GCA_964431465.1 uncultured Muribaculaceae bacterium
ACTCTTGTTTTCTCCCGCCTCAGCATTTGGCTTGCGGTGTCGTTTCCAGTAAGGGCGGCGGCGTTTCTTCTTTTCAGCCGTAGCCTCTGCGCCCTCGGTCGCCGGTTTCTCAGCGATAGGAGCGGCTGCAGCAGGGGTTGCCGGCTTTTTGCCGCGCGATGCCGGTCGACGGCGGTTCTGTGGCTTCTTGTCGCGCGGCTTCGGTCCCTGTTCCGGTGCCTCTGCTACCGCAGCATCTTTCTCCTCCCCGGCTGGTGCACCGATCCGGCTCACGCGCTTGCGCAGAAATTTCTCGATGCGCGCAAACCGGCGGCGGTCACGTTCGCTCACAAAAGTGACTGCGATACCCTCCTCGCCGGCGCGGGCAGTGCGACCGATGCGGTGCACGTAATCCTCCGGTTCGGCGGGAACGTCGTAGTTCACAACCATCGTTATGTCGTCGATATCGATGCCGCGCGCCATGATGTCAGTAGCCACAAGCACATCCGTATGCCCCGCCTTGAAAGCGCGTATCACCTCCTCGCGGCGGCTCTGCTCGAGATCGCTGTGCATCTCGTCCACGCTGATTCCCTCTTTCGCGAGCACCTTGCGCAGGTCTTTCACTCCAAGCTTCGACCCCACGAACACGATGACGCGTTTCCGTCCACCCTCCTCCTTGAGCAGATCCACGAGATGTCCCGGCTTCTCTCCCACGCCGCAAAACAGCGCGCGCTGGTCGATCTTGTCGGCCGGACGCGACACCGCGATTTTCACCTGCACCGGATCGCGCAGTATCGACCGCGACAGCTTCACGATGCGCTCAGGCATCGTCGCCGAGAAAAGCAGCGTCTGACGCTCCGAGGGCAGCCGGGTCGCGATGTGCATGATGTCGTCGTAGAATCCCATGTCGAGCATCCGGTCAGCCTCGTCGAGTATCAGGTATCCGAGCTGGGTGAAATCCACATACCCCATGTTGATGTGCGACATGAGTCGCCCCGGGGTAGCCACCACAATGTCCGCCCCCTCTTTCAGTCCGCGCTGCTGCCGCGCGTAAGCCGGGCCGTCCGTGCTGCCGTAGATCGCGATGTTGCTCACGTTGAGATAATATGAGAAACCTTCGAGCTGATGGTCGATCTGCATCGCAAGCTCACGCGTCGGGGTGAGCACAAGGCATTTTATGCCGGGAGTGCCGGCTGTGCCGTCATCCTGCATTCGCTGTATGACGGGAAGGAGGAATGCCGCCGTTTTGCCTGTTCCGGTCTGGGCGACGGCAATCAGGTCATTGCCGTCGAGTATCTCCGGGATCGCTTTTTCTTGGACAGGCGTGCATTCGCCGAAATTCATCGCGTCGAGCGCATCAAGCACCTCGTCGCTGAAGTCGAGATCTTCAAATCGCATTATGTATCATTTAGTTCTAAAGCTGCAGGGAGTGCTGTGTTGTCATCACACCGTCACCTCCCCGCGACGCAATGCCTCCGCATAGGCGTCGATGCGCATAAGCTCTGCCGGAATGTTGATCGATTGAGGGCAGTGCTTGTTACATTCCTTGCAATCGGTGCAATGAGCCGCCTGACGCAGCTTGGGCACCTTCCGGTCCATACCCACGAGAAACTCCCGGCGAGCATGAGCGTAATTGGGATCATCCACCGAGGTGACTATATCACCCTGATTCACCATCTTGTTGTAGTGCAGCAATATCCCCGGTATGTCAAGGCCGTGCGGACAAGGCATGCAGTATTTACAGTCATTGCACTGCACTATCGGGTAGGAGAGCATCATCGTGGCAACCTTCTGGAGCAGCGCATCCTCATCCTCCGAGATCGGGGCGAGCGGCGAGTAAGTGGCAAGATTGTCGCGCAGATGATCCTTGTAGGTCATGCCCGACAGCACTGTGAGGATTCCCTTGGGAGTACCCGCATACCTGAACGCCCATGAAGCGATGCTGTCGTCGGGGCGCGCGTTTTTCAGCATCGAGGTCAGGTTGTCGGGCATCGACGCAAGGCGGCCACCCAGCAGCGGCTCCATGATCACCGCGGGGATCCCGCGCTTCTCAAGCTCCGTGTAGAGATACTCGCCGTTGGTATTCACCGGGTTGATCTCCTTTGCATGGAGCCAGTCGAGGTAATTCATCTGTATCTGCACGAAATCCCAGTGGATGCGACCCTCGTCGTGCCACTGCAGCATGGTGTCAAACACCTCTATATCGCCGTGATATGAGAAACCGAGATTGCGTATCCGACCTGCCTCGCGCTCATCCACAAGGAAATCGAGCATCCCGTTGTCGATGTAGCGGCTGTTGAAGTTCTCCATCCCTCCCTGACCGATAGCATGAAGGAGAAGATAATCGATGTAGTCGGTCTGGAGATACTTGAATGAGTTTTGATACATCTCCATCGACTTCTCGCGTGGCCACGTCTGCGGAGCGAAGTTGGAGAGCTTCGTGGCTATGAAGTAAGAGTCGCGCGGATGCCGGGCAAGGGCGTTGCCGGTCACCTGCTCGCTCTGGCCGCGGCAATAGGCGGGCGACGTGTCGAAGTAGTTGACACCGTGAGCCAGCGCGTAGTCCACAAGTTCATTCACAGCCTCTTGGTCGAGCACGCCGTCTGAGCCCGGCACCGATGGCCAGCGCATACACCCGTAGCCGAGTATCGACACCTTGTCGTCGGTATTGGGATTGACGCGGTAGGTCATCTCCCCTGTGCCCACCGCCGCTTTCGAGCGGTCGGGCTCTTTGCGCGACGAGCATGAAGTGATCAGCGAGCCGACACCGCCGGCTATCGTGGCGGCACCGCCGAGGGCGATACCCTTCAGTGCCGTGCGCCGCCCGGGATCATATTTGAATTTATTATTTTCCATGAGATTATCAGCCGATAGTTGTGTGAGCGTCACGCCCGTCCACGCGGATTGCGCTCACGGGAGAGACTGGACAAAGGTTTTCACATGCACCGCATCCGAGGCAGCGGCTTTCGTTCACCACAGGGCGGCGAAGCGGCGTTCCGTCCTTACCTACCCTGTCGCCGCCGAAAGGCATCATCGTGATGGCGTGCGACGGACAGTGGCGCGCGCAGATACCGCAAGCTGCCTCCCCTTGGGCGGCGAGGCACGAGTGCATGTAGACGCGGGCCATACCCACCGAGATGTCCGATTTCTCGGCCACGGTGATCTGCCTGATCGCACCCGCCGGGCACACCTCCGAGCAGCGCACGCATTCAGGGCGGCAATAGCCTGAATCGAAATCCATCTGCGGCATCATGAAAGTGTCGAGCGACGTCGACGGTTTCAGCACCTCGTTGGGGCACGCCGACACGCAGAGCTGGCACGCAGTGCAGTGTGTCGAGAAATTTCTCCAGCTTATAGCCCCCGGCGGCACTATAGGCTGCTCAGGCTCAGGATTGTGCTTAGGAGTTATGTCGGCAAAACCGCCGTCGGTGGTTTTCTCCTCGTGAGGCTTGATTGAATCGGTGAGGGCGTCGGCGGCTTTGGCGACCGAAGCGGTGGCTATGGCGGCCAGCCCGGTCATGAAGCCACGGCGCGAAGCGTCATCGCATGAGGTCGGGGAAGCCTTCGGCGCATCCGTTGCGGCGATGTTGCGGCGCAGTCCGTAGCTCATCGCGCCAAACGAGCACGCCTCCGTGCAGTTGAAGCAGGTCACGCAGCGCGAATAGTCCACCTTCCGGTTCTTCACGTCGATGCACTTCCCTTTGCAGTTGCGCTCACACTTGCGGCACCCCGTGCACTTGCTCTCGTCGAAGCGCACCCCGAAGATCGAGAAGCGTGAAATGACACCTAAAAGCGTCCCGACAGGACAGATGGTGTTACACCACTCGCGTCCCGCCACAAATGCCGTTGCACCCACCACAAAGAGCGATATGAGTGCCACCCACATCGCGGGGCCGCTACCCACCACGCTCGTCACCCGATAGAAGAGCGTGCTGTCGTTGATCTCGGCAATTCCGGCAAGCACATTGTTTCCGGCGTCATACACAGGCTTTACCACGTCGGCTGCTATGCGGCCATACATCGAGTAAGGCTCGATCAGAGCCATCCACACGCGCGCCCCCGCCCAGAAAGCACCTGCGATCATCCCTATAGCGAAGATCACAAACACTGTGTATCTTACCAGCTTTTTCTCAGGCTGATAGGCGAAACGAAACTTGCGGGCGGCCTTGCGGACGCGCAGAGCGCCGAAACGGTTGAAAGCGTCCTGCATCACCCCTAACGGGCAGATCACCGAGCAGTAGATGCGACCCGCAACAAAGGTGATTACCACCAGCACAAGCAGGGAGATGATATTGAAGCTCAGCACGGCCGGCCACAACTGTGACTTGGCCATCCAGCCTAATGGACCGATGGCGGTTCCCGTAAAATCTACAAATAGAGCCGTCAGGCACACGATGAAGATGACCGCAAGCGCGACTCTTGACTTTTTCAACATTGCAAAACGGTTATGGAACGAATGATTAATTACTTATTCACATGATGAAGTATGCAAATATATAATTTTAAGCCCCTACGACCAATTATGTGGAAGTTGTGCACTGTTAAAAACTTCAAAAAGCACTATTTTTGCATAAAATTTTTGCAAAATGGGAAAGTACAAAGCGGCTCTTTTTGATCTTGACGGAGTCCTGATCGACACTGAGGGTATCTACACAAGTTTCTGGGACAAGGTGGCAAAGCACTACGGCAAAGCATCCACATTCGCCAACGACATCAAGGGTACAACCCTCGACGACATCCTATCCACCCACTTCCCTGAGCCCGCTACGAGGGCTGAGATCGAGAAAATGATTCACGATTTTGAGGACAACATGGTCTACGCTCTTTTTCCGGGTGCCACCACCTTCCTCTCTGAGCTGCGACGCCGTGGAGTCCTGTGTGCGATCGTCACATCGAGCGACCGCAAGAAGATGGATGCCCTCGCCCTCCAGAACCCCACACTCGCCACAGGCATGGACACCGTCGTGATAGCCGATGACGTGACGCGCTCCAAGCCCGATCCACAGGGCTACCTTCTGGCGGCTCAAAGGCTCGGTGTACCTCCCGAGTTCTGCGTCGTATTCGAGGATTCCTTGCAGGGGCTCGAGGCCGGACGCCGTTCGGGTGCCCTTGTGGTAGGATTGACAACCACCAATCCATTTGAAAAAGTAGCACCCCTCTCCGACATCACCATCGCTTCGATAGCCGAGGCTGATGCCGACAAAATAGGTTTCTAAAAAATCAGCAATGACACTACGCAACTTAGCAATTATTCTGCTCTCTCTCACCGTATTTATCAATATCAATGCCCAGCAGCAGCTGAAATACGCCAACTTCGACCAGTGGGTCGTCCGCGAGATACCCGAATCCGGCATCATAGGAGGCAAGACCAAGATCCTCTATGAGATAGGCCCCAACGACACCATCCGGGGAGCGAAGGCCTATTCCTCCACAGCCTCACCGTGGGCTACCTCAAACGTTTATGCCCGCGTCATGGGAGTCAACAAAGGGAGCGTAGCCGTTTACCCCGACAGGCATGGAGCGGGGCGTTGTGTGAAGCTCACCACCAAGCTCGACTCAGTCAAAGCATTGGGGCTCGTTAATATCGAAGTGCTTGTAGGTGGTTCCATGTTCCTCGGGCAGATGATGGAGCCCGTCAAGTCCAGCTCCGACCCCTACAGCAAGATGGAGATGGGCGTCCCCTTTACCGGTCGTCCAAAGGCAATGAAATTCGACTACAAAGTCAGCTGCCCCGACGTGAATCACCGCATCATCTGCACCGGCTTCAGCAAAAAGAAAGAGATTGCCGGACGCGACAGCTCCGAAGTGTTCATCATCCTGCAGCGCCGTTGGGAAGAAAACGGCAAGATCTATGCCAAGCGCGTCGGCACAGGCCGCGAGCGCTTCTACACCACCACTCCCGACTGGGTCAACGGTCACACCCTCGACGTCAACTACGGCGACATAACCCGCCAGCCCTATTACCAGCCGTGGATGGGGCTCATCCCCGAAGATAAGAGTTACTATGCCATCAACAGCAAAGGCAAGATGGTGCCCGTGCATGAAGTAGGCTGGGACTCACCCGACGCCACCCCCACCCACATCCTCGTCATGGCCTCAGCCGCCTGCGGCACAGCCTACGTCGGCACCCCCGGCCAGACCCTCTGGATCGACAACATCGAGCTCCTCTACTGATCCCTCCTCCTACACATTGTTTTAGCCTGGAAAAAGTTTTTACCCTTTGGCCGGGTTTTGCTACTAACCCTATAATGTTAGCACCGGGCTCACTGCGGTCACCCGGTGCAGTATGAGGTTCTGAATAGAGCTGCAGCGCAGCGACACAATCCAGCATCTTGTTTTGCAATTACGAAGCTGTCATTTTTTCCGCACAGCACCTTGTAACGTTGCATGGCCTCCTGACTGGATTCTGAAAGTTGCGAAGTTTCATGAAGTCTGGAACCAAGCGTCAATAATGCTTTTTTAAAAATACTGGAGATATATTAACGTGAGTTCGACATAAGAGTCTACACTGAAAAAAATAAAACAATCAGCCAT
>CAYSKE010000124.1:0-6478 GCA_964431465.1 uncultured Muribaculaceae bacterium
TCGCCCTCTCCGCCACCCACAAAATAAGCCCAACTTCTATTCTCAAGAAATTGGGCTCATTCCCCATCCGGATCAACCGGACAGTAACATTATAAACCGATCATTTACATTTCTTCAGGTGTAAGCTCATTGCCACCATAACCCGGGTTTTGCTTCAAGAGTGCATTAGCACCGAAAGCCGATGTCGGGATAGGCAAGCGTACGGTATTCACATCATTGGTCGGCTCGTGATCCCACCACTTCTCAGTATGGTAAACTCCCCAGCGCACCAAGTCGATGCGGCGGCGACCCTCACCGAGGAACTCAATGAGCCACTCGTCAAGCATACGCCACATGTCAAGATTGGCCTCGGTCACCGGATTCGGGTCATTGCCATTCTCAAAATTTCTCTTTCTCACCGTATTGATCAACTCGGCTGCACCCTTCTTGTCACCTAAGCGCATCTTGCACTCAGCAAGCGTGTAGTAAGTCTCGGCAAGACGTATCACCGGGTGATCCTGAGTCATATAGAGCCCATTATCAGCCTCATCGGGCACGGCGTACTTGATTATGCGGACACCGTCACCCTCCTCGGCGCAGTTCTCCATAGTCGAGGGCAATTCTGCTTTAGTAGCTATCGTGCCGCCATTCTCCACAAGTTTGGAGTAGGGAGCAATCCAGTCATTGATTACAAGAGGCTGACCCATCGTGAGAGGGAAAGTGCCCACGCACACACGATCAGGGTAGCGGGGATCGCTCAACTCACCCACAAGAAACATTCCCTCATATTTTCTATTGCCGGTGTAGTGATAAAGCTGCTTGCGCAGGTCGCCATCGTCAAACTTCTCATAAGGTGACCCGAGTTTGATTTCAGGGTTCACTTCCTTGTAAAGTTTACCCTCAGGGTTGCGCGAAGGAGCGAGACACCACTGGTTGGCACCGCCGCCGTAACCGGTCTTGATTCCGAAATAATTGGCAATCTTGCTCGGGAAGAAGTTGGTATAGCGGTTGTTGAGAAGGTGAATACCGTCAAGCACAACCGACCACATGTTCTCATGCGAGAGATGATTGTCAAATCCGAAAGGCGTCTGCCACTCTGCATCAAGTTCATAGGGGCCGTACACGCCGTTAATTATGTCTTCGCACACTTTGGCAGCCTCGTTGTACATAGGCACCCCGATGTAGGCCTCGGCATTGAGATAAAGCTGAGCCAAAAGCATGGCGGCTGCTCCCTTGCGGAAATATCCGTCCATGAACTGATCAACCGACTTGCGGGTCTCAAGATTGGCCATAGCGCTCTTGATCAACGACTCGGTTTTCTCAAACGTTGCCTTCATCGTGGCACGCGGCTGCAAAGGATCGTCCTGCGACTCATAAATGGGAAGACCGCCAAACCAGTCCATCCCCCTGAGATAATAGTAGGCCATCAATGCCTCGGCCTGCGCGATATGCAGTGATCGGCGCTCCTCCGGAATACCGAGACTCTTATAATCAAGAGCCTTGATTTTATCTATGCAGTCTACGCAGTTGGCAATGCCGGTCGTCACATTGTCCCACCAGTTCAGAGAGTATTGATGATCGGGGGTGATCGTGTGATAGTGAGCATTATAGTGGATGCCACCTTCAAACCATGCACCGGTCACACGTGTCGGACAGATAAACACATCGGCCATCTGCTCATTTGCCTCATACACTATATAAGCACGTGTAGTCTCCATGTAATTGAATGCTCGGCCGAGCAGCATGAACACACCCTGCTCATCATGCACAAGATTGTCGGGAAGGACATCGGAGTAGTACACCTCATTCATGTCGCATGATGCAAGTGAGCCAAGAAGCATCGCCGACATGAGTATATTTCTTATTTTCATATTTTTCTTTGATTTTGCTGATTGTGGCATTTGATTAGAATGTCAGTTGCACACCGGCTGTGCAGCGTATCGTCTGCGGATACATGCTTGATCCGCTCTGCAGATCCATACCCGGCGTCAGACCGTTGATTGTCACCTCAGGATTCATACCCTTGTATTTGGTGAACGTTGCCACATCGCGCAGGGCGATATAGAAGCGTGCCTTGTCAAGAAATCTGTTCCACTGACGTGTGTTGAGAGTGTAACCCAGAGTGATCGCATCGATCTTCACAAACGTGCCGTTCTCAATGAAATAATCAGTTATCAGCTTATTGCCTTTGAAATCCTTGTGCATCTCATAGAGAGGCTTGATCAGGTTCTGGCCACCGCTGTTGATTATACCGTTGTACATGCTGAACTGGTTGTAGACATCATGGCCGATCCACGAGCGCATCTGCATCGAGAAGTCAAAATTGCGGTAGCGCAGCTGGTTGTTCCAGCTGATGATCAGCTTGGGCATAGCGTCACCGAAGTACACCTTATGGTCAGCCTTGACTTGGGTCTGGGGCAGAATGCCGTCTTTGCCGCAGTCGATCAGCAGCTGACCGTTCTCGTCCACACCGACGGCCTTATAGCCATACCATTGACCCACCTTCGACCCTTCGATATACTGGATGCCGATACCGGGCGAGCCGGGACCGGGGAACTGATATGCCTCCCAGCGGGCGCTCTCGACATTAATCTTGGTGATTTTGCTGCTGTTGTGCGAGAAATTCATTGATGTTGTCCAGTCAAAATCCTTGGTCTGAACTGGGATGCCGGCGATCTCAAGCTCCCATCCCTTGTTGCTGAGCGTGCCGATATTGCGGTAGATGTTACCGTCGACGTAGGGAGGCTGCGGAGCCTTCACAAGGAAGATCATGTCCTGGATGTTACGGTTGAAGTAATCAAACTTACCCCAGAGACGGTTGTTGAAAAGCGAATAATCAAGACCGATGTTCAGCTCATGGTTTTCCTCCCACTTCAGATCAGGATTACCATTGTTTTTGGCACCGTAGGCATTGATCCATGTCTGTGTGTCATACATAAACCAGTAGTCCTTTTGTTTCAATCGGGTCACAGTGTTACCCGATGAGAAACCGTTGTTTCCCGTCACACCGTAGGCCACACGCAGCTTCAGGTCATTGAGCCAGTCACGTGTGCTCTCCATAAACTCCTCCTTGCTTATGCGCCAGCCAAGGCTCGTCGACCAGAACGTGCCCCAGCCATTGTAAGCTCCAAACTTCGACGATGACTCGCGGCGCAGCGATGCGGTTGCCATGTAGGTGTCGTTGTAGCTGTAGGTTGCACGACCGAAGAACGACAGTGAGCGCTCACGCACACCCTTGCTTGACTTCATTTTAGCCTTGCCGCTCTTCAGATAGGAGCCGCTGCCCAAGTCCCATATTCCCACTGCGTCGATTGCAGCGAAATCGGTATTCTCGGCATTGAAAGTCTCCTTACCCACATTCTCCCAGTAGGTCCAGCCTAAGGTTGCATCCACGCGATGCTCGCGCGAAGCACCAAACTCCTTCAGATAGCTCAGATAAGCGTCATACGACTGTGTGTGATCGAGCGTGAATTCATGTTTTACATAACCGTTCACCTTATTCCAGTACGATGCACCATGCTCGGGGCTCTCCATGCGCTGGAAGTTCTGCTGATAGCGGTTCACGTTGGCCGATCCGTGAAGCGACAGACCATCCCATATTTTCAGCTTCATCGTCACCGTGCCGAGCAGCCATTGATCCTTGTAGTCCGAGATGCTCTCATACACGTCCGACACCGGATTGCGCCCGTTCTTGTCGAAGTTTATAGTAACGTTATACTTGGTCGGATCATCGGGATCCATGAGCGGAGCAGTCGGATTAAGAGTGATCGCCGACTTCACCGTAGCGACAGTTCCGCGCTGGTCACTCTTTGCCTCGCGGGCCTGCAGGCGCATCCCTAACTCAAGTATGCCATCGAAAAATTTGAAATTGGCATTCATGCGGCCCGACAGGTCACGACGCTTGTCACCGATCACGATACCCTCATCATCCTTATAGATCAGCGAGGCGTAGATGTCGTGCGTCTTCCCGGCCTCCTGCATTGTCACTGCATGTTTCATCGAGAAAGGATGATCCACCGTCACGGCATCATACCAGTCGGTCTCATAGCCGTAATCCGTGCCGATACCGGCATCCACATACTCGCGTGCCGTCATGACTTCAGGCTTCTTGCGTATGAACTCCGTAGTGAACTCACCCGTGTAAGTCAGGCGCATTGTGCCGTCTTTAGCTTTCTTTGTCGTAATCAATATCACACCTGCGGCAGCCTTCGTACCGTAGATCGCACCTGCCGAAGCATCCTTCAGCACATCGATACTCTCTATATCTTCCTGATTGATTGCGCGGAGATCACCACCGGGCACACCGTCGATGACGATAAGCGGCGACTTTCCGGCACTGATCGAAGCCGCGCCACGCAGCTGATAAGTCGAAGTAGCATTCGGTGAGCTGTTGGCTCCGTCAATGGTCAGACCGGAAACCTTGCCCTGAAGAGCGGCACCTATATCCGAGCCTCCCATACCCACAAGCAGATCATCTCCCTTAATGGAAGTGATCGACGAAGTCACCTGCTTTTTCTGCATTGTACCGTAGCCCACGACAACCACATCATCAAGCACCTTGCTGTCCTCTTTGAGAGTCACAGTCACATCGGTGCGACCCTCCAGTGCTATTTCTTGCGTCGTGTAGCCTACTGCCGAAACTATAAGCGTAGCCTTCTGGGCATCGACGCCACTGAGCGAAAACTTACCGTCAATGTCGGCTGCCGCTCCTTTACTTGTACCTTTCACCAGCACAGTTGCACCGACAATAGGTTCTCCCTCCTTGTCGACAACCACGCCCTTCACATCGGCCAATGCCGTGAATCCTACAGCCACCAGGCACGCAATAGCTATGCACACCAGCCGGCTGCTTTGCAGGACTTTCTTTACATAATTGCCCATTTGATAATGATTAGTGTAGTAATTGATTAAATTTTAAGTGATGAATTATTTTTTTCGATTTATTGATCCGTATTTTTCTCCGATTTTAAAGTTTCGCTTCGCGAACCTATACAAAAAAAAAAAAATAGCAAGTTTTTCGCTACATAGTTATCAACACCTTTGTTTTTTCTTCATTTTTTTAGGCCTCACATTTTAGAAAATCTCTATCTTTACCGCAAAATTCCAAACCCATCAAAACACATTTCCATGAAGAAAATCATAATTTCTGCATTCATCACCATCTTGGCAGCCACACCCGCCGTAGCGCAAAATCGGGCGGAGCGGCTTGCGCTCGACGATCCTAACTCTTTCTCCATGATTCTTTTGGGCGATCCACAGACCTATCTGAAATACAACATAAATCAGCCCATATTCGACCTCATGACTTATTGGATCGCCGACAATGTCGACAATCTTAAAGTCAAGGCAGTGCTTTGCACCGGCGACGTCGTCGACCAGAACCAGAACCTCGTTACCCGCAACCGTGTGCGCCAGACATCCCGCCAGATGTGGGAAGCCGCCTCACGCTCTTTCTCCACCCTCGACAACCTTGTTCCCTACATCATCTCCACCGGAAACCACGACTACGGTTACCGCAAAGCTGAAAACGGCAACACCAACTTCCCCCAATACTTCCCCATCGAGCGCAACCCTTTGTGGCAAAAGTGCATTCTGGAAGTATTCCCCAACCGCTCAGGCATTGAGTCGCTCGAAAACGCCATCTTTGAATTCAAAGATCCCAACTGGGGCAAGATACTCGTGGTCTGCAACGAATTTGCACCGCGCGACGAAGTCCTCGAGTGGACAAAAAAATTCATTTCCGCCGACAAATACAAAAATCACAAAGTCATCTACATGACCCACTCGCTCATCCATGAGAATCAGGGTGAGCGCACCGACGACGAGCCTTACACCATTTCACCCGCCAACTGGGGGCAGCAAGTCTGGGAAAAGCTGCTCCAACCCTCATCCAACATCGTCCTCGCCATCTGCGGCCATACCGGCAAAGCATCCGACGATTTCAATGACACCGTCGCTTATCGTGTTGACAAGAATGCCAATGGCAGCGACGTAAGGCAGATGATGTTCAACACCCAGATGATTGGTGGCGGTTGGCACGGAAATGGCGGTGACGGCTGGCTCCGCATCCTCGAGTTCAAGCCCGATGGAAAAACCATTTCCGTCAAGACCTACTCCCCCTTCTTCGGCATCTCCCCCTCCACAAAGCACCTCGCCCACCGCACAGCCCCCTACGACCAGTTCGACATCACCATCGACTGACCGCATAGCCCCTACACAAAGAGAGCGCACCCAACCCGGCTGCGCTCTCTTTATATTGCATACCATCTTACACTCCAGCACGATCCCTCAGCTTGTAGGGACGTTCCATGGAGCGTCCGGCTCCCCCCTCAGAGCACTCCGAGTCCTCCGAGTCCGTTCTCCGAGCCCCCGGCTACAATGGATACTTCTCCCTGATCGGATCATCATACTCCACTTGAAGCTCCTTCAGGCGTTGCTTCAGCTGGGCCGTGATTTCCTCCGTACCCGGTTCACCGTAGAGGTTTTTCATTTCCGATGG
>CAYSKE010000125.1:0-6474 GCA_964431465.1 uncultured Muribaculaceae bacterium
AAGCGGCGTGCCGTCACTTTGGCAGCGAGCTGATAGAGGTCGTAGTTCCTGTCCTCGGGAAGATAGTTGACACCGCGTTTCTTTTTCCAGATCTGAATAGGGAAGATTGCGGTGGCTCCGTTGCCAACTCCCTCATAGGTCGACTGGAGAATCTCGCGTATGATGCAACGCCCTTCGGCCGAAGTGTCGGTGCCATAGTTGATGGAGCTGAACACCACCTGATTACCACCGCGTGAGTGGATGGTGTTCATATTGTGGATAAATGCTTCCATCGACTGATGCACACGGCTCACGGTGTGGTTGATAGCATGCTGACGGATGCGATCAATACCTTTCAGCCCGTCGAGTGGACGCTTGATGAAGTCGTCGATCTCGGCGTCGTAAAGATCGTGGTAATCTTCGCCGGTCAGCTCCTCAAGGGTCTTCACTTCCTCGATGTAAGAGCTTCTCACAAATGGCGCGAGATAGAAGTCGAACGCAGGTATTGCCTGACCGCCGTGCATCTCGTTCTGAGCCGTCTCGAGCGAGATGCAGCCGATGATGCTGGCAGTCTCGATGCGCTTGGCGGGACGCGATTCGCCATGCCCCGCAACAAAGCCATATTTCAGAATAGCCTCAAGAGGATGCTGAACGCAGGTAAGACTCTTGGTGGGATAGTAGTCTTTGTCGTGAATGTGGATATAATTATTCTTCACGGCATCGCGAGCCTCGTCGGAGAGAAGATAATCGTCAACGAAAGGTTTTGTGGTCTCGCTGGCAAATTTCATCATCATTCCTGCCGGCGAGTCGGTGTTCATGTTGGCGTTCTCGCGGGTGATGTCGTTGTTTTTTGCCTCGATTATCTCCAGAAACATGTCGCGGGTTTTGGCCCGGCGCGCTATGCTGCGCTGATCGCGGTAGGCGATATACTTTTTAGCAACCTCCTTGCGCGGACTTTTCATCAGTTCCAGCTCCACGCGGTCCTGAATCTCCTCCACGCTCATGCGCTCTTTGCCGCCAAAACCAATGCGGTCGGCTATCCGGCATATCAGTGCTTCATCCTCGCCACGCTCGGTGGTGAGCATAGCCTTGCGGATTGCAGCCTTGATTTTTTCCTCGTTGTAGCCGACAACACGGCCATCGCGTTTTACTACAGTCTGTATCATTTCTGTGGAGAGATTCCCCTTATTGTGTTTTAATTTTCCGGACTCAAAGTTATAAATACTTTCCGATTTCAAAACACTTTTTTATCACAAAAATATCAACAGCTTGTCGTTTTGGAAAACTTTTTGAGGATGGTTAAAATGTAATTATCTGAAAACGAATTTATTGAAAAATATTTTGGAAAACTTTGTGAAATTGTCGGGTGGGTAAAATTATTTTATTCCCCAACGTGACAGCTGCTGCATGTCGCTGTCGCGCAGGCCGCTCTCGGAGAGCGGTACCGATATATTTCTGTCAGTCAGATACAACAGCGGATGGGATGAAAGCGAATCGGACAACAGAGATTTGTCGCTACGGAATACCGGGGAATCAACGCCGCCGAGGTCGAGCGTGGTGTGGAAAAATGTTTCTGACGGTGACTGCACCGCCTCGGCGTTGGCATGCAATGCCTGCATTGTTTTTCCGGGAAGAAGACCGGGCGTGGTCCACACTATCATGGGGACATAGAGCTGCCAGGCGGTGGGGATGGGTGAGGCATGCAGGAACCGGTTGCGTGCGTCATCAAAAAGATCTTCTCCATGATCGGCGGCGTAGATCAGCGCGCCGGGACGATTCAGCGCGGCGATAACCGAAATGAGCGAGTCAAGAGCGAGATCGACGGCCACGGTCGCGTTGTCGTAGGCGTTGCAGAGCGATTCGCGGTTGGAGGACTGAGCCGCAAGAGGGGAGTCGGGGAGGAATGTGGCCTGATCCTTGCTGTAGTGATCGGTATAGGGGAAATGCGCGCCATAGGTGTGCAACACGATAAGCTGATGCTTGGCGGTGTCCTGTGTCAACCACTGTGATGCAAGCCGGGCAAGCTCGACATCTTTTTCTTTTACTCCGATTTTTCGCTCGAAGAAGAAGGTTGTGTCGGCTTCCTCGCCGATGTGCTGATTGTAGGAGCCGTTTGGCGGCTGATTTGAGAAATAAGCGGTGGAGTAGCCCGCTTCCTTAAATGCCGTGATGAGTGATTTGGTCTGCGGAAGCTGATTGAAAGTCTCGGCATTGAGAGCCGTGAGCATCATCGGCACGCTCTTGTGGGTAGTGTTGGACTGTGAAACGGATTTTTTCATCGTCACCACACCGTCGCGTTGCGACAGTCGCGGATTGGTGTTTCGGTCAAAGCCGCAAATCTCCCAGCGGTCGGCACGTGCGGTCTCGCCGATCACTGCCACAATTATGCGTCCGGTGCTGTCGGCTGCGGCGATCTCAGGGCGCAGGGTGGCATTGAAAGTGTAGTCCTTGGCAGAGCCGGGATAGCGGTTGGCTTCTCTGACGCGCTGAACAGCTATGGTGATGTTTCTTATCACGTTGATGGGGAAAATATCGTTGCCGGGCACAACCACCCCGATGAGCGAGCACACGAGCAGCGCGATGCCTGAAATGAGAAACAGCACCGATGACCAGCAGATAAGCAGGAGCCGGCTGAAGTGGTTGATTGCCGCCCTCTTGCCTGACAGTGAGATGATCGCCCACACAATAGGTGGAAGATAGATGACGATAACCGCCAGAATTGCCGGCATGAGTTGCTCAAGCAGAGTTGTGGCTTCCTGAAAGTCGGTAGTAGCCACGTTGATAAACATGTCGACGGCAATTATCGACTCGCCATAGAGATAAAGCAGAACGATCTGGAACGCTCCGAGCACCATGAACGGGAGCGTGCAGAGCACGCCGCGACCGGTGCGTTTCCAAAGCGATATGATGAGCAGATAGGCTGAGAATGGAAACAGCACGGTGAGAATTGCGGCGATGACCGACAGGCGGTCGGCAAAAATGAGCAGTATGTTGGGTATCACAAGCAGGATGGCGGTTGCCACTGCAAGTATCCGTAGGCTGCGTGACTGACGTTCAGAACGCTTCATTTATGGCAAAAATAAAATTAGACTCGTGGAACCGGCCGATTCCGTAGTCAAGACGTATGTTGATATTCTTTTTGAACTCCCACCGGTAGCCTATGCCGAATGACGGAAGTATGCGGCGCATCATCAGGCGGCTGAAATTCGGGAAAACTTCTCCGGCTCCTGCCCATGCTACCAGCCCGTTGCGACGCCAGACGTGTTGCCGCAGTTCGACAAGCACTTCCATCTCGTTTTTGTCGCAGAAGCGTCGGCCATAGTAGCCGCGCAGTGTCTCGCCCGACACAGCCGGGAGCAATCCCCACGGAATTTTCTTGCCGTGAGCCATAGATAGATAGGCGCGTGTGGCAAGTGTGCCTCCCTGCCACAGTCCCTGATACCAGCATGCTTCGAGAGATGTGATGCCAAACGGGTGGTTGTGTGACGCTATGCGAGGATAGCCGATGCTTTTGAGCATGAGCATGACTCCGCGTTTGGGCGCGGTGAGATTGTCGCGCGTGTCGTAGCTGACGGCAGCTCCGGCTCCATAGCTATAGGTTGTGAGCGGGTAACCGCTCCATGGGATGACCGATGCGGGCTTGATTGCCGAGAAGTAGTCAAATTCGAGAATCGGACCGACATAAATCGCAGAGTTGACGCGATATTTCATCTCTACGGTGAATTGCGCCTGACGTTTGCGATATTTGGTCTTGTTGTCGGCTATCGATCCTTCGTCGAATCCCACACCCCAGAAATAGGAGGGGATAGAGTAGAAGTAGGCTTTGTAGTCGAGACGGATGCGGTCGTCGGTCATGTAGTGGTTGCCGCGTATGCCGATGAGGTAAGAGCCGACGGTGGCAAAGTCGCTGTAGAGCGTGACGTTGGAGGCGGGAGCTTCCGGATGATTGGCCGGGCGATAGAGTCCGGCGGCAAGTATGCCGATACCAAATTGCGTTTCCTTGGAGTAATGGGGGCCTCCTATAAAGCTGATGTCGAATTTTCCGGGTTCTTTCTCCTTGTTGCTGTCCTTGAAATAGTCGGCGATTTTCGTGAAGAGATTGCGCCGTGGAGTGACGGCTGCAGTGTCGGTAGATGATGACTCCTGCCCGGTAGCCTGAAATACAGTAACAGCCAGCAGGATTACCCCGCCGGCCAGTCGTCGGTATTTTTTCAGTATTTCTGTCATCAGTCGGCAGTGGTCACATAAAAGTCGATAAGACGTGAAATCGCTCGCTGACATACGGGGCAGAATCCCTCAGCATTGTTGAAACGCATACGGCAAGTGGTGTCTACGGGGCGATATACGCCGTGTGTGCGGTAGCCTCCGCCTTCAAATACTCCAAGAGTTCCTTTGGGAGTTCCCTCGGTCGGAGTCGGGATCGTGGCGTCAGGCACCATATCGGCCCATTTGCTCTGGAAATCAGTGAGTGTGGTAATGTTGGGCTCCCAAGGCTCAACATCGAGCGGATAAGTCTCGTCCATCACATCGCCGCCGGCATAGAAATACTCATCGGCAAGTCCGCCAAAACTATGACCGAATTCGTGCGTCACCACAGGCCAGAACTGCGGGTTGCGCGCAGTGGTGAGGGTGTAGAAGTTGTAGATGCCTCCGCCGCCGTACTCATACTCATTGGCAAGGATGATTATATGCTCATAGGGTATGCCGCGCAGAGCGTCGTGGATTGATTTGACAGCGGTGGTGGTGAGATAGCGGTCGGAGTAGAATGTGCTGTAGTGGGAGCTGAATGCGGTGTCTTTCCACTGCCCATTCTTAGGAACGGAAACGCCGCTCTCTTTGGATGGTGAAGCTACCGCAACAAAGTTAAACTCGTCGGCACGGCTCTTGAAGGGCTCATGCGACAGGATGCTTGCCACGGCTTTCTCGGCATGGACGTAGAACGAGTCCATCTCCTCAGTGGTGTAACCCTCAGCGAGGATCGCCACATCAATCTTATCGGTAGGGGAGCCGCTCCAGTGAAGATAACGGTGCTCAACCGGGTGAGTTGTGTCGGGGCGGCGGATGAGTATATCGCCGGGAGTGACATGGTGGGTAGTTGAGGCCATGGGCTGGCGGCGGTTGTCGAAAAGAGTCACCGTGACATCGGCCTCATGCCTGGGAGCGGGGACCAGAAAGGTGTTCTCCATCGACACCGGATGCTGCTCTGCTTCAGGAGTGTGAAGCCACTCCTGAAACAAAGAAGAATAACTGTTGAGGTAGATCGTGTCGCCTGATGCAGAGTCTTTTACTACAACCTGCAGATTGCCCTCAAGCGGCACCTGATCGAGCTTGTGGCGGCGTCCCGCCCACCCCGGCTGATACTCGAGCTTGTCGACGCTGACCGCCGGGGAGGCAGCATTTCCGCTGAAAATGTAGTCGATGCGTAGCGTGGAGTCGCTGAAATGTCGGTCGAAATCTACACCGGCCCATACGGGAAAGGTGCTACACGCTATTGCTGTAGATAGTAACAGTTTCTTCATCGAGAATCAGGCTTGTCAGAGTTTTGTGCCGGGTTGCCTTTTCGGTTTATTGCTTTGAGGTCTTGGAGCCTTTCCCTTTGCCCTCGCGGGGTTTCTCATCTTCAACATCATATCTTACCGGGAGAGCACGGCTGAAGCTCTCTTTAAGTATGATGGTGGTTTCGGTGCGTGCGATGCCGAGGGGCTGAATCTTGTCGCGCAGTACCTGCAGGAGGTGCTCGTTGTTGTGGGCGTAGAGCTTGATGAACATGTCATATTTGCCGGTGGCAAGATGACACTCAACAACTTCGGGGATCTCTTTTAGACCGGCTATAACCTCATCGTAGCGCGTGGGGTCACCGAGGTAAAATCCCATGAACGCACAGGTGTCATAGCCAGCTTTAGGAGCGTCGATCATTAACTTTGAGCCGGTTACAACTCCGGCATTCTGCAACCTCAACATGCGGGTGTGGATTGCAGCACCTGAAACTCCGCATACACGTGCTATCTCAAGATAAGGCTCACGCGCATTGTCGGCAAGAAGAGAAATTATTTTCTTATCAAGGTTGTCCAGTAACGGTTTAGCCATGAATATAGAAATTTTTAAAATGGTTTGTAATTTTTCTTACAAATTTAATCTTTTTTGGTGAAATACGCAAAAACCGACTATTTATAAATGCTAAATGTGGTGAATGGCGTATGGCATTTTTTTATCATTCAACCGTCAGGGTCATGTCATTTAGGTTGAAATGCAGCCGTTTGAACAAACAAAGCGCATCTATGCCAACTAATCCATCACATTCATTCTCATGTTGCCCGGTGATGTAGACTTCAGGAAGAGTGACAGTGTGATGATCGAGTGACAAAGGGAAATCGGTCATCGTATAGCCTTCGGTTATTCTTACACCTCCTGCACCTGCCGCGCGCTCAGTGTCGGGTGTGCCGTTGGCTTTTATATGTTCTTCGTGTCGGAGGTAATAGCGTTTGTTCAGAGAGC
>CAYSKE010000126.1:0-6401 GCA_964431465.1 uncultured Muribaculaceae bacterium
AGGCAACGCCGAGACCAGCATACCATCCTTCGTAGCGATAGTCCTTGAGCTTGCGGAAGTCGGTGCCGAGCATGTTTATCCCGAGATCGAAGTTGCCCATGTTGTATTGTCCGCCAAGCGCGTGCGCACCTACGAAATGGCCGTGGAACGCTTCGCAGAACCAGTAACGTGCCTCGGGCTGGATCATCCAGTGCTTCCATCGGTGCTGGTTGACGGTCCAAGCGTTGAGGTTTCCTGACAGGTCAATACTCCATCGCGGAGCAACGCTTGTCTCTATTCCGAGGTTGATTGTTGCTGTGGCATCATACAGCAAGTTGGTTTTAAGATTCCAGTTCTGAGCCGACGATGACTTTGGCAGTGCAAAGAGCATCAGAAACAGTCCCCAAAACATGGATGAACGCAGGGCGCTCGAGATCCGGCTGTTGTAATTCATTAGCTGTGAATAAATAAATGCTGGAGTGTGTTGTTTTTACTCTAATGGTTGAACGTCATTTAAGCATGCAGGGGTTTACTCCCGCATACTTTTTTGGTTTGTATGCAAAAGTAGTATATAGTTGCAAAAAACTGTTGCGAATGTTAAGAAAAATTTATTGTCGCCGCGTTAAAAAATATTAAATCGGGGGGGGGGTAAATATCTAAAATTAAGTGAATTATTAATTTTTTTGAGGTGTGAGTGTGAAAGGGTCGGCGTTGAGGTGGACCGGGAAGCGCTTGCGCAGGGTGTGGATGGTGTCGAGTGAGAAGACCACATAGCGCACAAGGCCTGATTGTCGGGGCTCGGTGATTGTGCCGAGTGCATCGGCGGCAATGGTGAGATCGGGGGAGTAGGTGCCGTAGTCATCGGTGCCCGAACGGTTGACCCCGACGTAGACGGCCTGATTCTCAATGGCACGCGCAACAAGCAGCGATCGCCACGCATAGGCACGTGAGTCGGGCCAGTTGGCCGGTATGATCATCATGTCGTAGCGGCATGAGGTGTTGCGCAGCCACACCGGGAAGCGCAAGTCGTAGCAGACGGTGACGGCAATGTTCCATCCGCGGAAGGGGGTGACAGGCGGGAGCTCCTCGCCGGCCTTGAAAATGCGCTTTTCGTCGCTCAGGACGAAAAGATGATGCTTGTCGTAGTATCGGGTATCGTCATCACCGGTGGCGTCGGGATTGATGAAAAATGCGCGGTTGCGCAGGGTGCCGTCGGAGGCGCGGCAGATGAAACTCCCGGTTATGGCAAAACCGCCTTTGCGGGCTAAGCTGCGCAATGCGGTCATGGTGGGACCATCGGTAGGTTCAGCAAGACGTGATGCCTCGTCGGGGTCGATGATGAAGCCGGTGGAAAAAAGTTCGGGAAGGGCGAGGATATCGGTGTCGTGATCAAGGCTGCTTGCATAACTGATGACATCGGCGACATTACGCGCGGGATCGGCCTGCCGGATATCAAGCGGCAGCATGGCAACCTTAATGTTGTTCATCGGGAGTAGGGTTGAGGTGGGAAATCAGTCGACGGTGAATTTGTCGGGATAACGCCCGGTGGCACCGCGGTAAAACTCCTTGATGCGCGCCATGTCTTCGTCGAGTGTGGTGGTGTGGAGAATGACATCGGTGACCGATGCGGTTTTTGTGCGGAAATCGATTGTGGCAAGCACGATCGGTATGCCGGCTTGGTTGGCGATATGCCAGAAGCCGGTGTGCCATTTGCTTGTGCGGCTGCGGGTGCCCTCAGGCGTTATGGCGATTGCGAGCCGCGATGAGCGGCGATAGAGTCCGACAAGCTGTTCGGTAAGGCTTCCGCCACCTTTACCGCGCCTGACGGGGATGCCGCCGAGGGCTTTCAGGAGCAGCCCGAGCGGGAAGAAAAACCACGTCGACTTCATCAGAAAACCTGCCCGGCGTCCGACGCTCCAGTAGGCGAGTTCTCCGATGATGAAGTCGAGGTTGGATGTGTGGGGAGCCACACAGATTATGCATTTTGGATAGTCAGGTACAGTCACCTCAACTTTCCAACCGAAAAGCCTCAGCAGGTTCAATTCTTCGAGGGTAAGGATTTGTTGAGGTCGTGCAGGATCTCGATCACTTCCTTCTCGAAGTTCTCGGTGAACGACTTGTAGGCTTTGCGGAAATAGGCACGGCGCGCCTTGTTGTAGGCTGCTTTGTTGTCAAAGTCCTTGGGAGTGCGGTCAAATGAGATGGAGAGTCGTTCCATCGACTCGGAAAGAAGTGCGGCGGACTTCACGATAGCTTCCGAGAGGAGTCTCTCGTCACTTCCGGGGATATATGTTGCTGTAACGGCACACTCTGTGGCTATGTCACCGCAGATGGCGTGAATGTTTTTTTTCAGACGTCGTTTGTTGGCCATGATGAATGTTTTTATGTAAAGGTATATTTATTGAAACAACCGGCGGCACCTCAGAGTTTGCGAGGAGCGGCGCTTATTTCAGGTTCTGCTCTCTAAGGAATTTTTTTATGGCGGAGAGGGTTGGGGGAATCGCAAGGCGGCGGGAGCCGTCGGAGCGCAGGCGCTCCATGCTTTTCGGTGCGACCACACGGGTGTTGGTGCTCTCGAAAACGATGTTGCCGAATTTTGCGGGATGAACCGATGCCAGCAGCACTCCTTTTTCACCGGGGCGCAACTGCCGTTTAAGCGCACACATTGTGGCAGCGGTGTGAGGCTCGGTGAGATAGTCGTGATCGGCGAGCATCTCATTCATCATCGCGACTATCTCATCGTCGCTGATCTCCTCAGCAGCCATGTCGCATGACATCTTTTCGGCCGAGTGGTCGTAGAGGTAATGCAAGCGCGGAAGGTTGCCGGGGTAACTCACGTCGAGAGCTCCGGCTATCGAGGGCTGGGCGTTGCCGGTAATGGTCTGGCCGGTGCGCAGATAGTGGGAAAATGAGTGGCCGGGACTGCAGGCGACAACAAACCTGACGTTGCCGAGCCCCATGCGCTTGGCAATGACGCCGGCGGTGAGCAGCGCGAGGCTTCCCGACGGGATGGCGAATACTACAGTATCGTCGGGCTTGCAGGTGCCGTTGCGGTGCATCTGCGCACAAGCGTGGAAGAATGGCACTACGAGCGGGAGCAAGCGGATGAGATTAAGCGTGTTGCCGCAGACGAGGCTGTTGGAGGAGATAAAGTCGCGATCGGCAAGCAACTGGTGCAGGATGTTCATGCACTGGTCGAGCGAACCTTTGATTTCCATGGATGTGGCATTGTCGCCAGAAAGGGAGAATCCGGCACGCTTGTCGCGTCCCGACTCATCGCGCGGGTGCATGATGTAGACGTGTGCTCCGGGCATCTCCTTCATGGCATCGGCAAGTGCCATACCGGTATCTCCCGCTGTTGCGGCGATGATGTTGAAGGGACGGCGGGAATTGGGATTGCTGACCTGAGAGATCAGTGAGGCGAGAAAGCGCGTGCCGATGTCGCGCACGCCGAGAGTGGGGCCGTGGAAAAGCTCGAGAGCCATGACCGAGTCGGAGAGTCGCTGCAGTGGCACATCGAAGTTAAGCGCCCTGGATGTAGCCTCTCTGATGGCCGATGCGGGTATGTCCTGCCCCAGAAAGGCGGTCATTATGATATAGGCGCAGTCGGTGAGCGACATGCCTTCGAGATTCTTGAATACAGCAGCCGGAATCAGGGGGATGTAGCCGGGCATGTAGATACCTCCGTCAGGTGCAACGGGATGGCAGAACATCTCGCGGAAGTCAACCGCGGGGGCTGCTGTCGATGACGTGCTTACGTATTCCATAACTCAGTATCGGGCTGTATTGAGAATTGAAGTGGTGTCAACGTATGTTGGCTATGCTGATGATGTCGGCGAAGACTCCGGCGGCAGTGACTTCGGCTCCTGCGCCATATCCCTTGATGATGATGGGATGCTCGTGATAGCGCGATGTGGTGAGTGAAATCACATTGTTGCTTCCCTCAAGATTGTAGAAGGGGTGATCGGTCGAAACGCTCTCAAGGCTCACTGATGCGCTCGATGTGTCGAATCGGGCGACGAACCTGAAATGGCGGTTGGTGGCCTGCGCCTCTGAGCGGCGATTCTCAAAGTCCTCGTCGAGTGTCTTCACAGCCTTGAAGAAATCTTCTACCGATCCCTCAAAAAACTCGTCGGGAATAAACAGGTTTTTCTCCACATCATCCTGCTCGAGACGGTAACCTGCCTCGCGGGCGAGGATGACCAGCTTCCTCACGACATCTTTTCCCGAGAGATCAATGCGGGGATCGGGCTCGCTGTAGCCCTCGTTCATCGCGCGGGTTATGGCATCGCTTAGCTTAATCTCCTCGCTGAGAACGTTGAAGATGTAATTGAGAGTGCCTGAAAGGACAGCCTCGATGCGCAGGATTTTGTCGCCTGAATTAATGAGGTTGTTGAGAGTGGAGATGATGGGAAGGCCGGCACCGACATTGGTCTCAAAGAGAAACTTCACGTCACGCTGTTTGGCAATCTCTTTGAGGCGATGGTAGTCCTCGTAGTTGTCGGATGCGGCGATCTTGTTGGCTGCGACAATATTGACGTTGTGTTCAAGCAGGGACTGATAGAGTGAGGCAACCTCTGCACTTGCCGTGCAGTCGACAAACACGGGATTGTAGATATTCATTCCGATCACCTGCTCAAGCACTTTCTGCGGATCGGCAGGGATGCCCTCGTTGCGAAGGCGGGTGCGGTAGGTGTTGAGATCAATGCCCTCGCGGTCAAATATCGCATGATGTGAGTTGGCGATGCCCACCACCTTTATCTCCAGCGCTTTCTCTTTGAGCAGACGCTCCTGCTGGCTGCATATCTGGGAGATAAGCCTATTGCCTACGTTGCCGATGCCGACAATGAAGAGGTTGAGCTTCTGGGTCTCGGAGAGAAAAAACGAGTCGTGGATTACGTTGAGTGCCTTGCGCAGATTGTGGCTGTCGATCACAAATGAAATGTTGGTCTCGAGGCTGCCTTGAGCACAGGCTATCAGGTTGATACCGTTACGTCCGAGTGTGTTGAACAGCTTTCCGGCGATACCGGGATGATTGCGCATGTTCTCGCCGACAATCGCCACAGTAGCAAGGTCTTCCTGTAGCCCGATGTCGGAGATGGTGCCTGATTGAAGCTCGGTGGCAAACTCGGCACGAAGCACCTCTATGGCGCGTGACGCATCGGCCGACCGCACGGCAAAGGAGGTGTTGTTCTCACTGGATGCCTGCGACACCATGAACACGCTCACGCCATTGTCGGCCAACGCATTGAAAATGCGTGCATTCACGCCGACAATACCTACCATGCCAAGCCCTGAGATGGTCACGAGCGAAGTGTCGCTGATCGAGGAGATGCCCTTGATGGGCTTCTCACCATCCTCATGGTCAACCTTCTCGGCACTGATAAGGGTGCCGGGAAGATCGGGACGGAAGGTGTTTTTTATGTAGATCGGGATGTTGCTGTGGAAGACGGGGTAAATTGTGGGTGGGTAAATAACTTTGGCACCGAAGTTGCACAATTCCATTGCCTCGATAAACGAGAGGCGGTTTATGACGTAGGCCGTGTTGATGACACGCGGGTCGGCGGTCATAAAGCCATCGACATCGGTCCAGATTTCAAGCACACGTGCGCCGAGTTCGGCGGCAAGTATGGCTGCAGTGTAGTCGCTTCCGCCGCGCCCGAGATTGGTTATGTCGCGGGTGGTAACGTCGGTAGAGATGAAACCGGGAACGATTGCAACTGCGCCGGGAGTGGCGACAACTTCGTCGAGAGCCGCGTGGATGAGTGGAGCGGACGCGGTGCTGTCGAAGGTGTGTTTGTCCCACTTGGTGTTGGTGCGTATGAACGAACGTGCATCGAAATGGCGTGCGCCGTCGATGATGTGGGCGATGATCACGCTTGAAATGCGCTCGCCGTAGCTCACCACAATGTCGAGTGTGCGGAGCGAGAGATCGTGAAGCAGTGAAAGTCCTTTGTAGATGTTGGTCAGCTCGTCGAACAGCGGGTTGACTATGCTGCGAAGGCGGGAGCGCCGCTCTTCAGGAACAAGTCCTTCAATCACTGCCTCGTGTCGCTGTAGTATATAGTCGAGCGAATCAAGATAACTGGCATCACCGGCGGCCGCCATACGTGCAGTGGCTATAAGGCGGTCGGTTATGCCTCCGAGAGCCGACACAACCACAATCAGCGGTTCGGCCGACTCGCGTTCGATTATCTTCTTAACATTGCAGAGGCTCTCGACGGTGCCGACCGATGTGCCTCCAAACTTCAATACTTTCATTACTTTACCGCAGGCGTTTACTCAACCTGTGCCATGCAAATATACGTATAAAAATAGAACTGCCGCTATCGGTGCTGAATCTCTGTTCAGCTTTTGGGGAGATTGCCTTCAACTAAATCGGCACATACTTTTGCAGCTTGTCTGATTGTAACTTCGGTGGC
>CAYSKE010000127.1:0-4824 GCA_964431465.1 uncultured Muribaculaceae bacterium
TTGAAGATGCCGGCATGAAGCCCGAGGACATCGACTACATCAACGTTCACGGCACTTCCACCCCCGTTGGCGACATCTCAGAGATCAAGGCCATCAAGGAAGTCTTCGGTGAGCATGCCCATGATCTCAACATCAGCTCTACAAAGTCGATGACCGGACACCTTCTCGGTGCCACTGGCGCGCTTGAGGCTATGTTCAGCGTCAAGGCTATCGAGAATGACATTGTGCCCCCCACGATCAACCACGCCGACGACGATCAGGACGAAGAGATCGACTACACGCTCAACTACACCTTCAACAAGGCTCAGGAGCGTCCCGTGCGTGCTGCGTTGAGCAACTCGTTCGGCTTCGGCGGACACAACGCAACCGTTATCCTCAAGAAATACGAAGAATAATTCCATCCTTAGGATACAGAAATTATCACTCAGGTGCGCTATCGGTAAATCGGTAGCGCACTTGCTTTTATCAGCCGCCGCCGATTTTCTGGCAGAAAAAAATCAAAAAAAATCACATCCGCTCGAACCTTTGTCGCGCTCCCGATGTTATACTATCAAAGCAATTAGTTTTTTTCGATTGCGAGAAATGTGATAATGATTGGTTTATTAACGGATTGAGTGACCGAGAGGCCGCTCTTTTTGTTTTTTGCCGATTTTTTGTAACTTGCAGCTGTAAATAAACCAATAATCACATGCAAAAAACAATCTTAACCGGTATCCTTCTGGCCGCGTCATTGCTCTCGGCCACATCCATCATTGCTCAGAATCCCGGCTATGTCAATGTGGCTGACTACATTGTCGATCCTCAGGCCGATGCTGCTCCCGCCATTCAGCGGGCTATCGACGAGAACCCCAACCGAGTGATATATTTCCCTGACGGGAAATACACCATCTCCACCCCTATCCTCACTCCCGCCGATCCCGAGAAAAGCGTTTGCCTTGAGCTTTCAAATTTTGCCGTCATCCGCCCCGCCGAAGGCTGGGATCACGACGAGGCGATGATACGTCTCGGAGGCAAAGACCCCTCGAAGACCATCATTGTTCCCGGCAGCAACTACTACTTCTCGGGAGGCATCCTTGACTGCGCCGGCGTAGCCAAAGGCATCTCCATCGACAGTGGCCGCGAGACCGTCATCCGCAACACATCCATCAAAAATGCCCCCGTAGGCATCCACATCAAGAAAGGATCCAACAACAACTCCTCTGATGCCGATATCCGCGACGTCAACATTACAGGCAACATGAGCCCCGAGTGTGTGGGAGTCCTTATCGACGGATTTGACAACACACTCACCAATATGCGCATTTACCGCACACAGATCGGCGTTCTTCTCAACTCCCGCGGCAACGTCCTCCGCAACATTCACCCCCTCTACGGCTCATCGGGTGACGAACTCTTTGAAACCGGCGTCGGATTTTACGACAAAGGCGGATCCAACTGGTTTGACTACTGCTACAGCGACCAGCACGCTACAGCATTCGTCACCGAAGCCGACGGCAGCGTCTTCCACGACTGTTTCGCCTATTGGTATTCCAACCGTGGCAAGAAGCACACCGCCTTCAAGGCACCCGGAGTGTTCAATTCCACCGTCACCAACTTTACCATGGGCGTCGACAAGAGCAACTCCACCGATGAAAATGTCATTCTTGAAGAAGGCGACACCGCCACCCGCGGCACCGGCGTCATCGACAACCTCCGCATCTTCTTCCCCGAATACATCACCTCCACCACCCACCAAAAATACCTCAAAAACTAAATCGGTTATAGTCTATATTAACCATGAACCTAATGGGGAATTTGATTCTTTGTACCGGACTCCTTCTTTTGGGTTGCACCTCGTGCGCGACCCGAGAGAAGTCGCGCGAGTTGAGTGTCATGCAACTCAACGTGTGGATGGAGGCAAAGGTTGTGGAAAACGGTTTCTCGGCAGTTGTCGACGAGATTGTGCGTGTCGACCCCGATGTTGTCATGTTCAGCGAGGCGCATAGCCGCGAGGACGCTTTCTGCATCCCTGCATTGCTTGATTCGCTGCGTGCGCGCGGCAGGGAGTATTATGGAGAGGGGAGCGCGCTCGATGTGCAGCTGATATCGAAATATCCAGTTGTAGGGCAAGTGCCTTTGTGGGAGGAGCATAATGGAGCGATGCGCACGACGCTTGATGTCGACGGAAAGAAAGTCATCGTCTACACCGGTCATCTCGATTACACCCACTATGAGTGCTATATGCCCCGAGGCTATAGTGGCACGACGTGGAAAAAGATCGACGCGCCGGTGACCGATACCGACTCCGTCATGGCGGCCAATGACCTCTCGCACCGCGATGAGGCGATCCGCGTGATAATCGAGGACGCAACGAAGCAGAAAGAGGCCGATCTCATTCTGCTTGGCGGAGACTTCAACGAGCCCTCCCACCTCGATTGGGGCGAAGATACCAAAGACCTCTGGGATCACAACGGAGCCGTGGTGCCATGGACATGTTCCTCGCTTCTCTATGAGGCAGGTTTCCGCGATGCCTATCGTGAGAAATATCCCGATCCTGTCACGCATCCCGGTTTTACTTTCCCCTCCGACAATCCTGCAAAGCCCGTTGAAAAACTCACTTGGGCGCCCGATGCCGACGAGCGTGACCGCATTGACTTCATCTACTACATTCCGTCCGATGGCTGGAGTGTTGACGATGCGGTAGTCGTTGGGCCTGTCGGCTCGATTGTGCGTAACGAGCGTGTGCCGGAGCAGACGAAGGACACATTTTCTGAGCCCGTCGGCACGTGGCCGACCGATCACAAAGGTGTCCTCATTAAATTCCGATACTGAATTTATTGGTTGATACTTGCGTAGTAAAAAGGGGCAGTGCCGCACGACGGTTCTGCCCCTTTTAATGCCTTGTCTAGATGATGGTTGTGTTCTCTTATTTCTTTTTCTCGATGGAGTCGGCGGCGACGGGTGTCACACGCTGCTGCTTGCTGCGACGGGTGTAGGTGCGCTTGTTCACGCGCTCTCTCATCAGCGAGATGCTGTCGAGATAGAGAATATCATTGCCGATAGGGGCGGTCACTGCGTAGCCGAACACCCTCTCAACGTCGCGTGTCGAGTCGGTCTGCAGCCATAGCGACACCGCATCATTCCCTTCGCCTGATTCAGCGGTGTTCCATTCAAGACCGCCGTCGGCATATTCCGCCCCGATAAGCCACTTGATCCCGTCGCGTGCATTGATGACTTTTGCGTTCCAAGTATAGGAGTCGCCGTTTTGCCAGTTTTCGTCGCGCTGTAGCGCAAAGGAGAGAACTTTTGAGGGAGATATACTGCTGAGGGTAATTCTTCGCGCCAGCGGCCACGCATTCGCCGAATCGCCCACGATCGAAAGCTGGATGCTCTGGTTGCCCATCGCCTCCGATTTGTCGATGTCTTCTTCGAGGCGGCTGATCACCTCGTCGTAGATTTTGATGTAATCGGTTATATTGCGCCCGTAGTAGGCCAGTGAGCTGTCCACTTTGGCCTGATCGGCATTGTGGCGGCGGTACACCGCGTCGCGCAGAAGCAGCCGAGAGCTGTCGTTACCCCAGTCACGGTAATCCATATCCACCACACCCTCGGCCTTATGCATGTCGATGATGAGATCGGCCATCTTGTGAGGGGGTATGATGCCGTCGGGAGTCTTGCGGCATCCTGCAAAAGCCAGTATCGCAGCCGCCACTGCGAGTGTCAGCCCCGTCCTTCTCATTGCGCCTCACTTTTCTCCGCGGCCACCTTGCGGAGTTGCGCCGGAGAAGCTATTTCCTTGGAGTAGAAGAAAATCAGGCAGAGCACTCCCACCGTGATCGCCGAGTCGGCGAGATTGAAAACGGGCTGGAAGAAAACGAAACGGTCACCTCCCACCATGGGCATCCATGCCGGCCAGTCGAAACTGAACAGCGGGAAGTAGAGCATATCCACAACCTTGCCGTGCATCCATGTGCCGTAGCCTCCCCCCGCAGGGAAGAGTTCTGCAACACGTGGAGGGAACGGATCGTTGAAAATTTCGCCGTAGAACACGCAGTCGATGATGTTGCCGAGTGCTCCGGCCACGATCAGTGCAAGGCACACCACATAGCCGCGTTTCACGCCGCGGATCTCACCGATCGCTTTGATGTACCACAGCAGCAACACCACAAGAGCGATACGCAGTATCGTCAGCAGCAGTTTGCTCCCGATCTCCATGCCGAAAGCCATGCCGTTGTTCTCGACAAACATAAGCCGGAACCATGGCAGGATTTTCACTTCCTCACCGAGATAGAAGTGGGTTTTTACCCATATTTTCAGAACCTGATCGGCCACGAGCACAGCGACGATTATCGCTGTTGCGAGCCACACCAGACGATTGCGACCGGTCGTGGCTGCACCCGACGGCGACGGAGCGGTTGTCATCATATTTTCTTCTCTGCTTACTTCTTTTTTGTGCCGAGTTTCTGCTCGATGCCGAGAGTGGCATGAGGCACCGCACGCAGACGCTCCTTAGGGATCAGCTCCCCGGTGATACGGTCGATGCCGTAGGTCTTGTTGTCGATGCGCACAAGAGCCGCCTTAAGGCTGTTCATGAACTTCAGCTGTCGCTCGGCGAGGCGGCTTGCCTCCTCTTTGCCGAGCGTCGACGCGCCCTCTTCAAGCGTCTTGAATGTATGCGACGTGTCGTTGGTGTCGTTGATGTTTACGATCTGGGCACGCAGCAGCTCATAATCGTTCTGAGCCTTTGCGAGCTTCTCCAGAATAAGCTCCTTGAACTCCTGAAGTTCCTCGTCGGAATAGCGTTTCTTGTCACTCATGGCTTTAATCTGATGAAAAGGTGTGTGG
>CAYSKE010000127.1:4924-6392 GCA_964431465.1 uncultured Muribaculaceae bacterium
TCGCGCTTTAGTGTATAACGTCGATTTCCACTTTCACGTTCACACCGTCGATGTCGAGCACGCAATCCTCGGCCGGTGACTCAACGGGAGCGATGTCCACCGACTCGGCGAGCACTTGCGAGGCTATGTAGTCGCTGTGTGATTTCACCGCGCCGTCAGTGAGCTCGTTCGGCTCGATGGTGAGGCGTATGCGGTCGGTTATCTCATAGTTGCGGCTCTTGCGTATGTTCTGTATGCGGTTCACGAGGTCACGCGCCACACCCTCGCGGCGCAGATCGTCGGTCACCGTCACATCCAGAGCTATCGTCAGGGTGCCGTCGTTGGCGACGAGCCAGCCCGGAATATCCTCGCTGAACACCTCCACGTCGGCCAGATCAAGCACTGCCTTGTTGTCGTCGGCAAGCGTCAGTTCGAGCGAACCCTGCTTCTCGAGGGCGGCTATGTCAGCCTGCTCGAGTTTGGCGATAGCGGCAGCCACCTGCTTCATGTTTTTGCCGTGACGCGGGCCGAGTTTCTTGAAATCGGGCTTCACGCGCTTCACCAGTATTCCGGCACCGCCGTCGACGATTTTCACCTCCTTCACGTTCACCTCGCCCGCCACAAGAGTCTTGATAGCCTCGAGGTCGGTAGCTTGTGTCTCGTCGATAGCCGGGATCATCAGGGTCGAAAGCGGCTGGCGCACCTTTATGTTCACCTTGCGGCGCAGAGCCAGTGCCATCGACGTGATTGCCTGTGCCATAGCCATGCGGCTCTCGAGAGTCTTGTCGCTAAGCGCAGGATCGGCTGTCGGGAAATCGGCCAGATGCACCGACGTGTCGCTACCCGTGAGGTCACGGTAGAGGCGGTCGGCATAGAATGGCGCGATGGGTGCCATCAGCCGCGCTACGGTGAGCAGGCAGGTATAGAGCGTCTGGAAAGCAGCGAGCTTGTCCTCGGTCATTCCGCCTCCCCAGAAACGTTTGCGGTTCAGTCGCACGTACCAGTTCGACAGATTGTCGTTGACAAACGTCGCAATGGCGCGGGCGGCGCGGGTCGGTTCATGCGCTGCAAGTGTCGTGTCGGCCTCCTCCACAAGAGAGTTGAGCGACGACAGTATCCAGCGGTCGATCTCGGGGCGCTTCTCCACCGCCACCTGAGGCGTCTGCGGGTCAAAGCCGTCAACGTTGGCATAGAGAGCGAAGAATGCGTAGGTATGCTGGATGGTGGCGAAGAGCTTGCGGGCGGTCTCGCGCACACCGTCAGTGTCAAATTTCAGGTTGTCCCACGGCGACGAGTTCGAGATCATGTACCAGCGCAGCGGGTCGGAGCCATGCTCCTCGATCGCCTCAAACGGGTTTATGGCGTTGCCAAGTCGTTTCGACATCTTGTTGCCATTCTTGTCGAGCACAAGGCCGTTGGAGATTACCGATTTGTAGGCGACCGAATCCTTCACCATGCCTGCGATAGCGTGCAGCGTGAAGAACCAGCC
>CAYSKE010000128.1:0-6331 GCA_964431465.1 uncultured Muribaculaceae bacterium
TCAGGTATGGTGAAATTCCAGATCCACTTGTTACCCTCATATTTCCAGTCGCTCTTGATCTTTCCGGCAGCCGAGTTATACTCCGCGTTCACAAAGCCCAGACGGCGGTCAGGCATCGGTTTCATGATGATATGCTCGAAACCGGGCTTTGAGGGATCGCTCGATATGCCGGCAACAGTCTCCCATATCCATTCGCACACACACCCGTAGGCATAGTGGTTAAAGCTGTTCATGCCGCGCGGGCCCATTCCTTGGTCGAGCATGTAGCTGTTCCAGCGTTCCCATATCGTTGTGGCGCCATTATCCACCGAGTAGAGCCAGCTGGGATTCTTCCGTTGCAGAAGCAGCTCGTAGGCGATGTCGCCCATCCCGTTCTCTGTCAGTGTCGGCATCAGTATCGAGGTGCCCAGGAAACCCGTCTGGAGGCAGTTGTCATGTTCGGCGAAGTTCTGGCGCAGTCGAGCTATCATGTCCGCTTTTGCCTCACCTTCCACGAGCTTGTTTTTCAGCGCGAAGAGAGCCGGAGTCTGCATCGTGTTCAGTATCTCGGTCTTGAAAGTGCCGTCGGCGTTCATGAAATTGTCCTGAATGTACTTGCGCGCTTCCTCGGCCATCCGGGCATACTTCGCTGCGTCGCGGCCGGTAGCCTGTGCCATGTCGCGCATCATCTCGGCATCGATCAGCCAGTAGTTGGCGCTCAGGTAGTTCCAGTAGGCGTATGCGTCATCTTTGATGATCGTCTTTCCATTCTCATCCTGAGTGAATATTCCGCCGCCGCAGCTCTCGAGAGGCTCATAGCTCAGCCAGTCGGCCCACTGGTAATTGCCGTTCTCCTTGCTCAGGGTTTTGTGGTCATATTTTGTGTCGGCGATGTGACCCACAAACTTCTCCATCGCGTTCCAGTTCTCGTTGATGATTGCAGTGTCGCCAAATTGCTTCCACACAACCCACGGCACGATCACTCCCGCGTCAGCCCAGCCGAGACGCATCATGTTGTCGTCCGATGCTCCGTACTGTGCTATGGGGGCCACGCCCGGAAATCCGCCGAGAGCCGACTGAGTGTCCCTCATGTCGCGCATCCATTTGTGGAAGAAGCTTTCTGTGTTTGCAAAGAATGTGCCCGTCTCCGTGAACACCTGAGTGTCGGCCGTCCAGCCCAGACGCTCGTTGCGCTGCGGGCAGTCCGTTGTCACCGAGAGATAGTTCGACCGCTGGCCCCAGAGCGTGTTTGAGATCAGTTTGTTCACCAGATCGTTTCCAGTGGTGATGGTGCCGATTTCAAGCTCGCCGGTGATTGAACTTACCGGAATTGACTCGACCGACTTGATCGTCACATCCCCGTCGGCGGTCACCGACGCATATCGGTAACCATAGAAAGTGCAGCTCGGCTGATACTCCACAAAGTCATCACCGTCGCCGAAGGTGTATTTCATTATCATGCCCGTTTCCGGTATGCGCAGGTTCAGGCGGTGGCAGCTTCCCTCCGGGCCATCCATGCCGCGGCTCTTTGCGCCGTTACCGTCGTTCAGGAGCTCGGCGGGCAGGCAGGTCACCGTCGTTCCCTCCTTGGCTTTGAACTCAAATGCCGGCACAGCCGCGCAGTTTTGTCCGAAGTCCAGCACGAGTGTTTCCCCCGGAGCTATTGTCATCTCTTCACCCGGCTTGAAAGTCTTGGTCACGATCACCTTGCCGTAATTGTCATCATTGGCGCCGGTCACCCCTTTCCACACGTATGCTTCTGTCGGTTGCAGTGCCAGATCCTCGCGCAGATATATCTCGGCGCCGTTCGACGGCAAGATCTCGCCGTTGAACTCCCGGTTCACCTCCGGCTTCGAGAGCTTCTCGGGAGTCTCATATCCCGGTTTGATGCGTGCGTCATACTCCTCTCCGTCAAATATTGCGGCATGTGTCACAGGACCTGCTATGCCCGCCTGCCAGTCATCGCAGTTTGTGCCGTAGTATTCCTTGCTGCCGTCGGCAAGCGTAACCTCAAGCACACCCCTGAAAGCCACCTTTTTGCCGATCATGCCGTCGTTGCCCCCCGGAGTGATGATCTTGTCGGCCCACCAGCCCGGAGTCACCTGCACCGAAAGCACATTCTCAGCGCCCTTGTTTTTGGCGATAGCATCCGTAATGTCGTAGGTAAACGAGCGCTTGGTCTTGCCGTAATGTGTGAAGCCCGGTTTGAGAAACTCCTCGCCCACAGGTTGTCCGTTGACAAACAGTTCATACACTCCCAGTCCCGTAGTCATCCATTTGGCCGACTTTACATCACCCTTGTTGGTCAGGGTCGTCACAAACCACGACGCGCCGTCGGCGGCACGTTCGTTGTCACCTGTGATCTTGCCGGTTACCACAGGTGCGTCCGCAGCCGAGATCCACTCTGAGTGCGACCACGCCGAGTTGTCGAGGGCAGCTGTGCGCGTTCCTGTTGGGGTTGTTGACTGTGCCGGGCAATATTCCGCGCCCCAGATCCACAGTAGGCCGGTCAGTAATCCGGCAGCAATTCTTTTATTCATGCCTGTGATGGTATTGATGTTGTCCTGTGATGAGTCTTGTCGACCGTGATGATTGGTAGTGTCTTACGCACCCCCGTTCTACAAAAGTAAGTAATTCCGCATGATATTTCAAGCGAAAATGGCCAATTATGATTCCAATTTTTATGAGTCTATTAATTCCGCCCGAAAACACTTAACTTTGCACCCGGTTTTGAAAAATCATTCACTTCTCACCAACATCCATCATCGTCATCCTATGAAAGCTTGGCTCACGATCCTCTTGCTTGTCATCTCCAATATCTTCATGACATTCGCGTGGTACGGACATCTGAAACTGCAGCAGCTTAAACTCATCACCTCCAACACCCCGCTCATTGTCGTTATCCTGATTTCTTGGGTAATAGCCCTTGCCGAATACAGCTGTCAGGTACCGGCCAACCGCATCGGCTATCAAGGCAACGGAGGTTCATTCTCTCTCATGCAGCTTAAAGTCATTCAGGAAGCTATCACGCTGATAATCTTCACTATCTTTACTGTTGTCTTCTTCAAGGGCGAACCCCTCCAGTGGAATCACTTTGCCGCTTTCGGCTGTCTCATCGCCGCCGTCTATTTCGTCTTCCTGAAATGATCAGGGAGAGAAATGTCACTATTTACTCTGCTTAGAGGTTTGATAACTACCACTTTGTAGGGACGCACCATGGTGCGTCCGCCCATCTTCCCGACATGTCTGAACAGTCCGACTTGTCCGACTCTCATCTGATAGGGAGGCCACAAATGAAAAAAGTGATAAAAAAACTTCCAAACCTTGTAGTAAAACAAAAAATAATTGTAAATTTGCACTCGCAATAACCCCAGAGGAAAGATGCCGGAGTGGTCGATCGGGGCGGTCTCGAAAACCGTTGTGCCCTTGCGGGCACCCAGGGTTCGAATCCCTGTCTTTCCGCAAACGACTAAGACTCCCCATTCGGGGAGTCTTAGTCGTTTTATAGTAAGGATAGGCAGTGGGGAACCCGAGGGTTCGTTATCGCGAAGCGCTTGCGCAGCAAGAATCCCTGTCTTTCATTCGGGGAGTCTTAGTCGTTTTATAGTAAGGATAGGCAGTGGGGAACCCGGAGCCCCCGCCGACGTAGATCCCTCCAGAGCATGGACGCACGTGAAAAATCCATATATCGTGTCACGTTGATCGGTACTGCGGTCAATGCCCTGCTTATTGTCCTGAAATTTCTTGCAGGCATTTTCGGTCGCAGCTCGGCGATGGTTGCCGATGCCGTCCACTCATTGAGCGATTTTATTACCGATGTGGTTGTGCTCGTTTTTGTCAGGATAGCCGGCAAGCCGCGCGACAAAGGGCATGAATATGGTCACGGCAAATACGAGACACTGGCGACCCTTATCATTGGCCTTATTCTCATAGTAGCCGGTGGTGGCTTGATGCTCAACGGTATTGAGCATGTCCTCCGTAGCCTCAGTGGGCAGGAGCTTGAGCGCCCCACATTCATCGCCTTGGCGATCGCCCTTGTCTCCATCCTTTCCAAAGAGTGGCTTTACCGTTTCACCATCAACCGCGGGCGAGCTCTCAACTCTCAGGCAGTCATGGCCAATGCCTGGCACCATCGCAGCGACGCCATTTCATCGGCCGGCACCCTGTTGGGCATTGCCGGAGCCATGTTCCTCGGCCCTCGGTGGCGCATCCTCGACCCCGTTGCTGCCATAGTGGTCAGCCTCTTTATTGTCAAGAGCGGCTACGACATCATGAAGCCCTGTATTGCCGAACTCCTTGAAGCCTCCTTGCCCGAAGAGCAGGAGAAAGAGATACTCCGCATCGTCCGGTCAGTCCCGGGAATAAAAAACGTCCACAACCTCCGCACGCGTCGCATCGGCAACGACATCGCCATCGACCTCCATGCCAAGATGGACGGCAACATCTCCCTCTCCGAGGCCCACGCCAAAGCCTCCGCTGCCGAAGACGCTCTACGACAGGTTTTTGGCCGCGGTTCCATCATCACTATTCACATGGAGCCCCTCTCCGACTGATTCCTCATTTCTCAGTTTTATTGCGATTATAAACCGCAGTCTCCCGAAAATTGTTTAATTTTATATAACAATTTGGGGTCGGCGGCAATCTTGCTGCGTCAGCCCATGCCGCAAAGGTGACTTTTTTTATAAATCAGATTATGCAGAAATTTACAAAGATTATAGCTACCGTCTCCGACAAACGCTGTGATGTAGAATTTATCCGTTCCCTCTCCAAGGCCGGGGTCAACGTTGTCCGCATGAACTCCGCCCACCTCGACTATGAGGGATTCCGCAAGATTGTCGAAAACACCCGCGCCGCCAACCCCGCGTTGGCAGTGATGATGGACACCAAAGGCCCCGAGATACGCACCACACCCACCGTTACCGGCGAGTCATTACCCATACATGCCGGCGACATCGTCACCATCTCCGGTGCCCCCGACGACCTCACATCCCCGTCGCGTATATGTCTCAGCTACGCCGGTATAGCTCGCGTCATCAAGCCCGGCGACCTTCTGCTGATCGACGACGGAGAGCTTGAGTTTGAGATCACCGCCGTGCAAGCCGACACCGTGACCGCCCGTGCCGCCAACGACGGCATGCTCGGCTCGCGCAAGAGCGTCAACCTCCCCGGCGTCAGCGTCGACCTCCCTGCCGTCACCGAGCGCGACCGTCGCAACATCGGCTATGGCGTCCAGCTTGGAGTCGATTTCATCGCCCACTCCTTCGTCCGTTCCGCAGCCGACGTCCGCGAAGTCCAGAACATCCTTGACTCCCTCGGCTCCGATGCCAAGATCATCTCCAAGATCGAGAATCAGGAAGGCATCGACAACATCGACGAAATCCTTGAATCATCCTACGGCATCATGGTCGCACGCGGCGACTTAGGAATCGAAGTAGCAGCCGAGCGCATCCCCCGCATACAGGCCATGCTCATCCACAAAAGCATCACCGCCCACAAGCCCGTCATAGTCGCCACCCAGATGCTCCACACCATGATCGAGCATCCACGCCCCACCCGCGCCGAAATATCCGACGTAGCCAATGCCGTCTATCAGCGCGCCGACGCCATGATGCTATCCGGCGAGACAGCCTACGGAAAATACCCCCTTGAGGCCGTAGGCATAATGACCAGCGTGGCAAAAGAGATCGAGAAAGGACTGCGCCAGAAGATGGACGTACCCCCCCTCCTCGACGCCGACATCACATCCTTCCTCGCCCACGAAGCCGTAATGTCAGAAAACAAGCTCGACACCAAAGCCATCTTCACCGACGCCTACCGTGGAGTCTCCGCACGCTTCATCGCCTCCTATCGCGGCGGCATACCCACCTTTGCGATATGCCACAACCCCGAAGTGCGCCGCTGGTTAGCCTTGAGTTACGGAGTCACCGCCTACCTTGATTCCCGTTGCGACGACTTCGTCCCCGGGCACTCCATCGAAGCCGTCCGCCAGATCGTCGCCGACGACCATATCGCCGACACCGACCGCATCGCCTACCTCACCGGCACACGCCGCGGCGCCCGCGCCCTCGAGATCCTCACCCCCGCCGAAATCCTCACCACCCCCTCATAGTACGGACGCACCGCTCGAGCGTCCGCCTTCTATCCTGTCCCCTCCGAGATCTCCGATTGCTCCGCATTCTCTGAGATCTCCGATTAACTCCGAGTCCTCTTCCGGCTCATGCTTCCCCCGCGCCCTCCTCGTCCTCCCCATAAATGCCTGAAAGGCATTTCAAAAAGCAATAGCCGGGTGCACCTTGCGGTGCACCCGGCTACAAATATCAATTAAGAGTAAGGACACCACGTTACTCTCGGA
>CAYSKE010000129.1:0-6311 GCA_964431465.1 uncultured Muribaculaceae bacterium
GTCAGAGGCTTTCGAGCATGCGCTTCAGCACGACCTCGGCCGAGATCTCGCGGTTGGCAGCCTCGGGGATGACGAGCGAACGGTCGCTCTCGATCACGTCGTCGCTGACGATCATGTTGCGGCGCACGGGCAGGCAGTGCATGAAGTAAGCGTTGTCGGTCAAGGCCATCTTCTCGGTTGTGATGGTCCATGCGCGATCTTTCGATAATACCTGTCCATAGTTGGGATCGGCAAAGGCCGACCAGTTTTTGGCGTAGACGAAGTCGGCACCACGCAGAGCCTCGTCCTGATCGTAGGTCACTTTGGCGTTACCTACAAACTCGGGTGCGAGCTCATAACCTTTGGGGTGAGTGATCACGAAGTCATATCCGGCTGCGTTCATCCACTGCGCAAACGAGTTGGGCACAGCCTGCGGCAGCGCGCGGGGATGGGGAGCCCACGTGAGCACCACTTTGGGACGCGGCTTGGTCTTGTACTCCTCGATGGTGATGAGATCGGCAAATGCCTGAAGGGGATGCCCGGTAGCAGCCTCCATCGAGAAGACAGGGCGGCCGGAGTATTTGATGAACTGATTTAGGATCTTCTCGTTGTAGTCGTCTTCCTTGTTTTCAAAGCGGGCGAAGCTACGCACTCCGATAATGTCGCAATAGCATCCCATAACCGGCACGGCCTCAAGTAGATGCTCTGGACAGTCGCCGTCCATGATCACGCCGCGCTCGGTCTCGAGCTTCCACGCACCGTTGTTCACGTCGAGCACAATCACGTTCATGCCCAGATTCATGGCTGCCTTTTGGGTACTCAGGCGCGTGCGCAGCGATGAGTTGAAGAAAATCATCAGCAGTGTGCGGTTGCGCCCGAGATGATCGTAGGCAAACCTGTTCTGCTTGACCTCAAGCGCTTCTTTCACAGCCGCGTCGAGCGGACCTATATCGCTGACCGAAGTAAAATATCTCATATCAGTAATCGTTTTTTTCAGAATTTCCTTTGCACAAAGATAGCTATTTCTATTGAGAGGTGTTGCTGTTTTAACTTACTCTAAAAATAAAAGGTCTCTACCTTTAGTCTGTAGCATTCTAAAGGTAGAGACTCTATTTTTGTCAAACAGTGAAAACGCCTATCAACATAAGGTTTGGCTTGCGGGTTGCGGAGATGCGCAACCGCCTCGGCATATCACAGGAGGAACTTGCGTTTCGATGTGGTGTGCACCGGACTTATATCGGCTCAATCGAGCGTGGAGAAAAATCTCCTACATTGAATACAATCGAAAAGATCGCATCCGGTCTTGACACAGATATAAAATCCTTGATACCCGAATGACTCCCGATATTACGAAAATCGCTATTGCAGGTAATAATCTTGATCTCATAAATGAGTTTCTTGATGAAATAGTCGTAAGGCCTAAAAGTGTTTTGAGAAAGTGGGCCGGTATCACCAAACAGACTCCTGCCGTCAAACTGGGATATATCGGGCAACATCTCGCATCATTGATTACCGGTGTTCCCGGTACGGGCACTGGGGCAAGAGGTGATGATCTTGCCGATGGATCAGAGGTGAAGTCGTGTAATAAAATTGATCAGGCCGATAAATGCAAGGACTGTGGCGGACGTGTGATGCGGCTGGAAGAGCATTGCTCAAATTGCGGGAGTGAGAATATCGAGCGTAAGAAGGACAGTAAGTGGCTTTTTACGATTAGAGATGAACATGAGTTGAACCAGTATCTCAACATGGATCGCGTTGTGCTTCTGCTTATGGATTATCCCGGCTTTGATGATGACGATTTCAGCGATATCCGCATCAGTTGCTTTGAGATCTATCCGAAGGAAGAACGCATGTCGGTTTTCGGTGAGTTAATAAGAAATCACTATGAAAACAATTATCTTCCAAAGGCCAACGCAGGTCTCAAAACTAATCCGATGAATCTGCATCCGTTTGGATTTCAGTTTTACAAGTGTAATCCGGTCAAGATATTTTCCTGCATCATTAAGAACGTCGATACAGAGCCGGAAATACAGATTGATGAGGCCTCATATATCACTCCCGAAACGTCGCGTGATTCGTCGTTGCCATCGCTAATGATGCCGTCGTCTCTGCTCAGAGGGAAAGAATGGGATATTCTACTCGAGAGCGCCGACTATGACAATGAAGTATTGCCGCTTATGCGTGAGAATATGCCGATTGAACAAATGAAACGGTTAAAAGTCTCAGACAAAGCAGGTGTGCTTCCATTACTCGATGAGAAACTTAGATCTTATATTCCGCTCAGGGAGATCACATCAATCCGGCAGCAAGCTCACTATCAGCGTCGCTGAGCGGAACAGATCTTGACTCGTCGATTCTGCGCAGGGCAATATCGTAATAATTTTCATCCAGTTCAAAGCCAAGATAATTGCGTCCAAGCTTGGCGGCGGCTATAGGTGTTGATCCGCTACCGGCAAATGGATCAAGAACGATATCACCCTTATTGCTGCTCGCATAGACCAGACGCTTAATGAGTTTTATCGGTTTTTGTGTAGGGTGATAGCGTTTTTCAGCGTAGAAATCAATATCCCTCCATACATCGGTGAACCCCATCTGTGCATTATATGTCTGCGATACTTTTTCGTAGGGTAGTTCAAAGTGCAGTATTTCCGACAAACGTTCCCAGAGCTCTTTGGTTGGGAATTGTTCGCATACGTTATTACCGGTATAGATGCTCCACATGCCTCCTCCGTTGGATTTCACTCCAAGTGCTTCGTTTATCTGTTTTGCCGACAAACCTACTTTTTTCTGATGATCCTTTAGAAAAGTCTTTACAAACTTCTTATTGTCTTTTACAATAAACAGGATGCTTTCGGTGACGTTTGGAAACATCTTGTACTTTCGTGTGGCACGCCCGCTTACAGCTTTGATCCCTTTGTCGATAATAATCTGCTGACGCAGCTCAAGCCCCATCTCATCGAAATATGGCACAAGGAGCGCAAGTGTGCGGAAATACCCGAAACAGTAAAAACTGCCCCCTTTCCGAAGTATGCGTGCTACTTCTTTTATCCATTGGAGCGACCATGCGACATAATCATTTTCGGTGCGCCATTGATAATCCCATTTTTCTCCTACAACTTTCCAATATGGCGGGTCAGCGATCACTAAGTCTATGCTCTCGCTTGGAAGCTTTTTCATAGACTCAATGCACTCGGCATTATATATGTTGTTGAGTAGAAACTGTGTTCCCATATTGAGTGTAATGCATTGTTATAGGTTACCAGCGGCCGGAGGCGCCACCGCCGCCGGTCATGCCGCCGCCGAAACTTCCTCCACTGAAGCCACCGCCTCCAAAACCGCCTCCGCGTCCACCAACACCGCCAATCACCACTACCGGCCGCTGCTTGCGCGGGATGCGGTAGCGTTTATGCGTCTGGTTGCCACAGTTCTCGCAGTAGAATGTCTGCACGCCTTCCCCCTCCATGCTGTAGGATGCGGGGCGCACGACGTGGTTGCCTATCTGCCGCGCGGCTTTGGCTCCGCAGCTGGGGCACTCGTGATAGGGTGAGGAGGGGTTGGGGTAGGATCGCACCATGCCGTAGTCGCACGACGGGCACACCCACACGTCGTGATCGACCGACTTGATGCGTCGTTCGGTCTGCTGTGCCGGAGTGAGCCAGCGCGATTCCTCTTCAGGTGTAGCCCGACGCATGCGTGTGGCGCAACGCGGGCATTGTGGTGCCGTGTTTCTGAGACGCTTCATCTGCCACAGGAGCAGCAGAAGCGCCGGGAGCGGCATAAACAGGCAGAACGGAGTCGCCACTGCCGTGAGAAGCCGCATTTTTTGAAGACGGGTGTACTTTTCCTGCGGCTGCGCGCCCGAAACGAGCACCAGCAGCACGTAGCCCACAAGGATTGAGCTGATGACTACGCAGAACAAGAGATATGCCTTCCACATCTCCTCGCCATCGTTGCTCCCGGCACCGGCATCGTTGCCGTAGACCGACATAAGCTCCTCGCGCGCCTCGGGATCGGTGATGATTTTGTTGAGGGTCGACAGGGCAGCGATCACGCCGCCGTCGTAGTCGCCCTCCCTGAATCTCGGGAAAAGATCATGGCGCAGGATTTTTCCTCCCGTGATATCCGGCACGACTCCCTCGATGCCGTAGCCGGTGCGCAGCACTGCCGCCCGCTGGTTCACTGCCACGAGCAGCAGCAGCCCGTTGTCCTTATCTTTTTTCCCTATTCCCCATTGCTCAAACAGCTCGGTGGCAAACGTGTCGGGGTCAGTGTCGTCGCCGATATCCTCCACGACCACGGTCACCACTTCGGCCGAAGATTTGCGCCATATATCGCTCATGATCGAGTCGGCGAGCTGTTGCGTGCGCGCCGATATCACGCCGTCGGGGTTCGAGAGAAAGCGTGTGCGGTCGGCCACATGTACGTTTGGGATGTCATTCACGCCGTAGGTCTTTCCGGCAGAAGCTGCGGCTACTACCGAAAGAAAGAGCGTGATGAGGAATAGGAGTTTATGTTTCATCGTCATTTCATCAACAGGCACGCGTCGCCGTAGCTGAGAAAACGGTAATCACCATCGGCTAGTGCGTGATCATAAAGCCGACGCCACTCGCGTCCGTCGCCGGCGGCTTGGGCGATGAACGCCGACACGAGCAGCAGCAGTGTCGATTTAGGCTGATGGAAGTTGGTCACCATGCCGTCGACTATGCTGTAGCGATAGCCGGGTGCTATTATCAGGCGTGTATCGGCCACGAGCGTGTCCCCTTCCATGCGGCTGAGGATGGTCTCAAGAGCTTCGTGGGCCGTGAGGCGTGGGTGAGCGGGATCATAAGGCCACCACTGCGGCACCTCCCCCTCCCAGCGTCCGGCAGCCATGAGGGTGCCTATCTGGTAGAGGCTTTCGAGAGTGCGCACCGACGTTGTGCCTACGGCGATTATCGGCCGGCGGCTGCCGGTTGCGGCAGTCCATTGCGCCAGCTCGGCAATGAGGTCGCGGCTCACGGCAATAAACTCGGCATGCATCGGGTGATGCCCGATATCCTCGCTCTTCACGGGCTGAAATGTCCCGGCTCCCACATGGAGCGTCACCTCGCGCCGCGTCACTCCGCGGCGATCCACCGCCTCAAGCAGCGAGGGGGTGAAATGCAGCCCGGCAGTGGGAGCGGCCACCGACCCCTCGATGCGCGAAAACACCGTCTGATAGTCGCGGCTGTCCGACTCCTCGCTGTTGCGGTTCAGGTATGGCGGGATGGGAATTTCCCCAGCGGCGCCTATTATGTCGGAGAACGTAAACGAGTCGTCGTTCCACTCAAATGTCACCGTCACAGGCGAAGCGGCCGTTGCGCGCCGTGCGGAGAGTGCGACCTCTTTTCCGCCGATGTTGAGCGTGCGTCGTAGCGTCAGTTCAGTTTTCCATTTCTTGGAGTTGCCCACGAGGCATGTCCATGAGCAGCTTTGTGTCGAAGCGAAGTTCTGCGCGTAGTCGGCCGGTGCCACAGGCTCGAGGCAGAACACCTCGATAAGCGCCCCCTCTTCACTCTCACCCTTGCGGAAGCGCAGACGCGCGTTGATGACGCGCGTGTTGTTATACACCAGCACACTGTCGTCAGGGAGCAGCTCCGGCAGATCGCTGAACACATGATCCTCGATACCTTTGCCCGCTTTCCACACAAGCAACTTGCAGCCGTCGCGCTGAGCGAGCGGATGCAGCGCGATGCGTCCGTCGGGGAGCGGATAGTCGAAATCCTCGATTCTTATGTCTCTGACGTTGTCGGTCATATCGGGTTCTTGATAAAATCAATCTCATCGGCAAGCTGCCGGGCCACGCCGCGCGTCATTGCTTCGCCGCGTTGTTCCTCGTGCAATGCCATCTTTTCCCACTCATCGAGCGGCGCATCGGCCTCACGCACCAGATTGAGTGCCAGACGCAGTGCCGTGTAGCGCGAGACAGTGTCATCTTTTCCGGCAAGCACCCCCACAAGTCCCGTCGCTTCCGGCAGCCGCCTCAGCAGCTTGAGGCAGAGCACGTCGGTCACCTCAGTCGACGGAGCGTCGGCGATCCACTGCATCACCTCCTCGCCGCTTATCTCATCCGTCGGCATTATCATGGGCGCGAGTAGCATGGAGCAGCGTGTGGTCTTGTTGTCCCACAGCCGGCGCGCGAGCTCGGCATTCATGCCTGTGGCCCGCGCCACGTCGGTCAGTTGCGGCAGCGTCAGACCGAAAATTATGCGGAACGGGCTGCCCGCTTTGCGCAGTACGTCGGCTATCACCCCGTTGCGCATCGCAAAGAAGTGTCGCTTTATCTGCTGCATCTCGTTAAATCGCTCCATAAG
>CAYSKE010000130.1:0-6255 GCA_964431465.1 uncultured Muribaculaceae bacterium
GGGGGGGGGGGGGTGGGTGGGGGGGGGGGGGGGGCGGGGGGGGAGGGGGGTGTAGGTGCTGTCGATAGGCAGGGGCTCGAGGCGGCGTCCGGCGTTCATGAATGAGCTGCGCGATGCTCCGATGCCGCGCCTGAAGAGTGACTCAAACTGCCCGATGAGGTTGATGCGCGTGGTGTCGGCGATGGCAAGCTGCTCGACGGCTCCTTCGCCGTTTTCTTTTACTTTTGCTCCGCCGAGCTTTATCTTCATGTCGTCGGGGGTGCCTGTGATGTTTATGCCGAATTTGAAGGGCAACGGCGATTTGAGCACCGACACGTGATAGTTGAGGTTCATGTCGAGGTCGTTGGTGCCCATCACGCCCAAGCGGTAGCGGTCGATGTCGAACACAAAGGGGTAGATGCTCATGATGGAGCTGTCGACGTCGATCTTGACGCTCATGTGGTCGATGAGGTTGCGCTTTTTGTTTTTGAATACAAGCCACTTCGACATTGAGCGGAATGTCTCGTCGTCGAGCAGCACAAGGCTGTCGCCGTCGATGCCGATAACTGCTTTGAGCGAGGGGATGATGAAATTCATCTCGCGGTCGAGGCGTGTGGTGGCGGCTACGTCGGCATCGATGATTCCGCTGAGGTCGCGCATGGCGGGGAGTAGCGAGTCGATGGCGGGCATGACCTGCAGGAAGCGGTCGATGTGGAACCGGCTCAGGCGCATCCCTATGCCAAACTCAAGGCTGTCGGGGTGCAGGGATGAATAGAGGGCGGAGACGTCGATCTGACCGACATCGCTCGACGCCGAGAGGTCGCGCAGGCGCATGATGCCGGCGCGGGTCTGCAACTCTCCGCTGAAATTGTGGAGCAGCATGCCTGAGTAGATGACGTTGCGGGCTTTCACGTCGAAGAGTGCCTCAAGGTTGACGGGCACAGTGAATGGCGCTTCGGCTGATGCCGTTGATGCAGGATCGGTGACAGGGAGGAGGGTGACAATGGAGTCGTCGGTGGCGACCATGCTGCTGCCGGGAGGTGGTGAGGAGGAGAGGGCGGCAGCCGTGAGCTGGTCGATGTCGATGGTGTCGGCTGTAACTGTGACACCGATGCGCATGGGGCGTCGGGCACTGCGCCGACGCCGGCTCGCCCATTTCTCGAGGTTGGTGATGTCGCCTTTGACGTCGAGATCAGTGTGCCCGATTTTCAACGCGAGGGAGTGGAGGCTTATGCTGTCGCTTGAAAACGCGAGATTGACGTTGCTGATGCGGGTGGGGAGTGGGAATGACTGGGAGAGAAGCCGCCCGCGGGTGGCCGAGAGGTTGCCGGTGATTTTCCACCGGTTGATGAGCCGGCGGAGTCCGGCGGCACGGATGCTGTCGTCGGCAATGCTGTCGGGTTGCACACGCCGCCGCGCTGCTGCCCGGTGGCTGACGGAAGCAGTGTCGGGGGTGAGCGGGTTGAGATGTGCCGATATGGCGAGCTTTGGCTCCCAGATGGCAAGCCCCATGCCGGGGCTGCCGAGGGCGATGCCTGACGAGCCGACCGAGAGGGCTAAGAGCGGGACGCTGTCGAGTCCCTCAAACCGGCGCAGTGAGGCGTTGCCGTCGAAATTGCTGAATGCGATTTTCAGGGAGTCGGGTCGCGACTCGATGCGGAGCATGGATGCTTTTATGCGTCCGCCGAAGGGGTTGATGCGTGTGGTGTCGGATGACGAATGCACATTGCGTGACCCGAGGCCTGTATCGAGATTGCGGGCGAAGAGTGACACGCCCCCTCCGGCGTAGGTGAGGGTGTCGGCGGTGATGCTTACGGTCAGGAGAGAGTCGGCACGCACGCCGTTGACCTCGATTTTCTTGTCGCTGTCAAATTTCAGAAATGTCGCGGGCGTGGTTATGCGTATCGTGTCGGTTGGGTCGGAAGCCGCCGGCATCGCAAGTGCAAAATGGCGGAGCGACAGGGTGCCGCGGGCGAAGATGCGGTGGAAACGGTTGGGGCGCAGGTCGCTGCGGCGTAATCTCACTTTCAGGTTTGTGCCTATGGTGCCTGAGATTTCGCCTCCGATTGCTTCGCGGATGTAGGGTGGGAGTGCGGCGGTGAAAGCGCGTCCGCGCAACTGTCCGGTGAAGAGTGGATCGCTCACCGGCTTCTTGACCGAGCCGGAGAAGTCGAGCTCCAATGCGCGCGATTTCACCGAGAGCCGGGTGACGTCGACCGTGGAGTTGTCGAGGTCATCACCGTCAATGCCGATCTGCGCCTCAAGGCTTATCTTGTCAAATTTGAGTCTCGGATGGTCGACCGACAGATGACAGGGGGGGACTTTGAGGGTGAGCTGTCCGGATGGGATGATGACGGTGTCGGGGAGCAGAGCGTAGGGGCGGGTGAGATGAAACGCGAGGCCTACGTTCATGTTGGTGTCGAAATCGCCGATCTCGTCGGCGGTCTCGGGAGGGAGGTAGCGGGCGATGCGTGTCACGTCGACCGACGGCAGCGACAGGTCGAGGCGGTCGATGGTGAGAACGTCGGCAAAACTGATGCGGGTGTCGAGCGATGCCTGAGTGCCGTCGACCGAGATGAGGAAGGATTGAAGCTCAATCTCCATCGGTCGGGAGGGATCCCAGTGGATGCGTCCGTCGGCGGTGAAAAGGAGGGGGGTGCGTGTGGCTATGGGGAAGCCGGCTATGCGCACATCGCCTTCGGTCGAGAGGCTGTAGAGCGGCGAGTCGGCACCGTTGGCATCCATCGCTTTCAGCGACATGGCAAACTCGGTGGAGTCGGGGAGCGAGAAGTATCTGAACGGTCCGGAGTTGAGTATCAGGAAGCGGTTGATGCTCAAGGGGGGAATGGTGCCTGTGGTGTCGGACGAGGCGGGGAGCAGGTTGTAGTTGGCGGTGGAGTCGTTGGCTACAACGATGTTGACCGACGGCTGCGACACAGCCACGTCATAAAGCTCATAGCGTCCGGCAAGGAGCGAAGTGAGGTTGAGGCCACCGTGGAGACTGCGCAGGGTCAGGAGCGTGTCGGCATCGGCGGGAAGCTGGCTGCGCACGTCGGGGGGCAGCTCCCTGAACGCTCCGGAAACAAGCGTGAGCGAGTCGATATCGACGCTCAGGCGGGGGAATGTGCTCCAGAATGTGAGCTCGATGCGGCTTGCCGAGATGGTGCCGTCGATGTAGTCGGGGGAGTAGCGGGTGACGATGCGGGTAAGGCGGTCGGGCGACAGGACGATGACAAGGGCGGTGAACAGCGCGGCAACGATGGCAAGAAGCACGCCAAGAGTGAGCGCGCCGATCCTGAGGCACCGCCGCAATGGTGTGCGGTGGCGTCGTGTGTCGGTCGTGTTGTCGTGGATGCTCTCCATGCCTGCGTGGTGTGGTTAGGGGCGTTCAGAGTCCTGTGGCTGTGATGTGGAAACATCCCTGCTTGCGCTCATATTTCACATGGCAGCGGCCACGGTCGCGTATGTCTTTCATCACCTCGCCGAGAAGATTTTTCATGTCCTCCTGAGTGCGCGGCACAGTGACCGAGTCGCAGATGAATTTGGCATAGCTGATGTCGAACGTGGTGCCGTAGATGTGGGCTGAAGTCGACGTGGCGTTGCGGTTGACGCGCCGCAGACGCGCCACGCTCTCGTCGGTGCGGAGCACCGAGGTCACTTTCACGCGGTAGCTGCCACCGCCGCGCGAGTTGAGCGAGTCGATGAATGCGGCGCCTATGTCGCGCAGCAGTTGCTCGGCTTCGGGCACGAGATAGGGGAGCGAGTGCGTGAGGTTGTCGAGATAGTATTCACGGCAGCTTTCAAGCTTCACGAGGGGGCGTCCGGCATTCCATGTTTCGGCAAGCGAGCTGATGGGCGTTATGCCAATCCCGACGCCCGCATCGAGATGCTTGTAGTTGCTGTCGTTGAACACGCGCCCGAGGTTGCCGCCTACGGAATTGATCTTCATCTTTATGCCTCCGCCGGGCATCGAGTCGAAGTGCTGCGTGAAAGGGTTTGGCGGCTCCTCGCCGGCGAGCAGCAGATCTATCTCGCTGTCGGCGCGGCTGATCACGGTAGAGTCATCAGAGCCATCGCATCCGGCAATCATGGCCACCAGCAGGGCGGTTATGGCGAAAAGAATCGTCCTCATCGGCATTCATTGTAGAAGTTACGGCAGGCATCGCCAAGCAGATCTAGCACCAGTTCAAACCCCTCGGCTCCCTCATAGTAGGGGTCGGGGATATGGTCGTAGCGGGTGGCCATGGTCACAAAATCGGCCATCCCCACGATCTTTCGCTCAGCCTCGACGGTCGGGGCAAGCTCCCGGAGGTCGGAAAGATTTGACGCATCCATCCCGATGATAATGTCAAAATCCTCGAAATCAGAAGGACGCACCTGTCGGCACCGCTGCGAAGTGAGGTCGATGCCACGGCGACGGGCGTGGACGCACATGCGGTGGTCGGGTTGTTGCCCGACATGCCATCGGCCTATCCCGGCCGAGTCGATGACCCAGCGGGCTGAGTCGCCGGCTTCGTTGACAATGTCGCGCATGATCCCTTCGGCAGCCGGTGAACGGCATATATTGCCCAAGCAGACGAAAAGTACGTGCTTATTATCCCTGTTTTTCAGCGAGTTGATCAAATCCTGAGTTCTGCGGTTTACCATGCAGGTTGCGTGTTTTGAGCTTTGGTGTTTGTATAATACAAATTTAATCAAATAATCCGTTGCAACAATCTCATGCATGCAAAAGCTCGTATCGGCGCGACGCTTTGGATTTTGATCTTATACTAATAAAAATGTGGTTCCATTGCAATTATTCCCTCATAAAAGTGTGGTATCACTACATTTTTTCCCACATAAAAATGTTGAGCATATTTATGAAATCCATAATTATTTTGTAATATTGCATTATAATCAAGCACATCCGCCAAATGATACGTAGCATTTATACACGATTGCTGGACTGGAAAAAATCAGCAGCAAGAAAACCGCTTATGCTCTATGGAGCCCGTCAGGTTGGAAAGACCTATATTCTAAAAGAATTCGGCCGAAACGAGTTTGAGAATATGGTTTATATAAACTGCTACATGAATCCGGCAGTCAAAGCTCTTTTCTCGGAGGATAAGAATGTCGAGAGGATATTGGTCGGTTTGTCGGCACTTAGCGGTGAGGAGATCAAGCCGGGTAAGACTCTTGTTTTTCTTGATGAAGTGCAGGATATTCCCGAGGTGGTGTCGTCGCTCAAATATTTTCAGGAGGATGCACCTGAAATCTGTATTGCTGTGGCGGGATCGCTATTGGGAGTGCAGACTATGGAAGGTTTCCCGTTTCCGACCGGAAAGGTTGATATACTCCACCTCTACCCGATGACTTTTGTCGAATTTCTCCATGCGCTTGGTGAGGGGAAAAAAGCGGATCTGCTTAATGATCAGATGCAGTGGCCGGTCGTCAACAGTCTGATGCCTGACTACGTGGGGCTGCTGCGACAGTATTATTTTGTCGGAGGAATGCCGGAAGCGGTGCTGACTTTTATAAAGACCCGCAATCCTGAGGCTGTGAGAAAAGTGCAGACCGACATATTATCGGCCTATGAAGCGGATATAGCCAAACATGCCGGTGCCGACACGCAGCGTGCGCGATTGGTGTTCCAGTCAATACCATCGCAACTTGCCAAGGAGAACAAGAAATTTGTGTTCGGAGCATTGCGGAAGGGGGCACGTGCCGCCGACTATGAGAAAGCCATACAATGGCTGACGGATGCAGGATTGGTCTATAAGGTATGCCGGGTAAGTAAAGTGGCTCTACCGTTGAATTTCTATATCGAGAAAGATGCTTTCAAGCTTTTTCTTCTTGATGTGGGACTTCTGGGGGCTATGACGCAGGCTCCACCAGCCCTGATGCTCATAGGAAATAATATTTTTTCGGAGTTCAAAGGCGCTTTCACAGAGAATTATGTGCTGACTCAGGCTATCACTGTCAGCAACTGCGTGATCGCGTATTACACAAAAGATAATTCCTCGATGGAAATTGATTTCGTGATACAGGCCGGCGCCCAGATTCTGCCTGTCGAAGTCAAGGCAGAGGAGAATACACATGCAAAATCCCTGCGGCAGTTTGTCACGGTGGATAATGCGTCGACCGGTATGCATGGCTATCGCCTTACAATGAAAGGATATGAGCAGCAGGATTGGGTAACAAATATCCCACTTTTCTCGGCCACGACATTCATAGAGGCCAAGGCTCGGGAAAATGCCTTGTCGGAGATCGAGTAAGAGGCTAAAGTTAAGGCCCGCC
>CAYSKE010000131.1:0-6180 GCA_964431465.1 uncultured Muribaculaceae bacterium
CGCGACGCCTCGGGGTACTTCACCCCCGCCTATCACCAACTCACACATCCGTTTCTCCTCTATGATAAGAAAAAATAACATTCCGCAGGGTCTCACGATCAGTCCGGCAAAAGGCATTGCGTTACTCGCCTGCATTTTCATCTTCTGCTCGGTCATCACATCGGTGATTGTGTCGCTCCTCACCACACGCATGACCAATGCCGGAGCCGCAGTGCGCATCTCCATCGTGCTGCAGGATATTCTCGTCTTTATCCTTCCCGCTGTGGCTACTGCGGTCATCATGACGCGCTTACCGGCCCGCTTCCTCGACATTGACAGCGCTCCGCGCCTCACGCCGCTTCTGCTTGCCATAGCAACCCTGTTTGCTGCTTTTCCATTGCTTAACTACATCGTGGCATGGAACGAAAGCATCCATCTCCCCGCCCGGTTTGCCGGGCTTGAAACCCAACTGCGTGCGCTTGAGGATGCTGCCGGCTCAACCTTCGACTCCATCCTCTCCTCCTCGTCAGTGCCATCGCTCATTCTCTCGATTCTGATTGTCGGTGTGCTTGCCGGACTCTCCGAAGAGCTCTTCTTCCGTGGAGCGTTGCAGAAACTTCTGACGCTCACCCGCATGAATACTCATGTCGCCGTTTGGCTTGCGGCGTTTATTTTCAGCGCAGTGCATTTCCAGTTTTTCGGCTTTGTGCCCCGCATGATTCTCGGTGCTTATTTCGGCTATCTCATGTGGTGGACACGCTGTCTGTGGATTCCCGTGATAGTCCATGCCGTCAACAACTCTATTGTGGTCATTTCCAAGTGGATCGAAGGCCGTTCAGGGCAAGAGATCGCGATCGACTCCATTGGAGCCGACCCATCCACCTCCACTACTTCACTGATAGCCATCGCATTGAGCATCATTCTCACCGTCATTCTGCTTGTTACGCTAAAGAAAGAATCTAAATGAACGAACTGACCGTCAACCATCGCAAACTGCTTGCCACTCTTTCAGCTGGCAAGGGGCGCAAAGCGACAGGACTTTTCCTTGTCGAAGGCATCCGCGCCGTTGCCGAGATGAATTCGGCCATGCCGGGAGCGATGCGTGAAATCATTGCCACGGCAGCATGGTGGGAGGAGCATACCGATTTCCCGGTTGCGCCCGATGTCGTCAGGTATGTGGCAAAAAAAGCCGATATTGACCGTATCTCCACACTTTCCACTCCGCAGCCTGTCATTGCTGCATTTGCCATTCCCGCGGTTGCAGTCCCTTCGGTCAGCGACGTCTCATCGCAACTCACCGTTGCCCTCGACTCCGTTCAGGATCCCGGCAATCTCGGTACGATCATCCGTTTGTGCGACTGGTGGGGAGTGCGCCATCTGTTTTGTTCCTCAGGCACTGTCGACTGCTTTTCTCCTAAAGTCGTGCAGTCCTCGATGGGAGCGCTCGGGCGCGTTGCCGTTCACCGCGTCAGCCTTCCGGAGCTCATCACTGACTTGGCGCAATGCGGTGTGGCCGTGTGCGGCACATTCATGCAGGGTGACGACATTCTGCATTCACCCCTCCCCGCTCCCGGAGCTATGCTTGTGCTCGGCAACGAGGGCAACGGCATTTCCCCCGAAATAGAGAGGCTGGTTACCCGGAGACTCACGATACCCTCTTTTGCTCCTGCCGGTCACGTCGAGTCGCTCAACGTTGCCACTGCATGCGCCGTATGTCTTGCTATGTTCAGGCGCAATTCTTCCAACTGACAAGCCGTAAGCTGAACAATGAAAATAGGAAATATCGATCTCGGAGACCGTCCCGTTGGTCTGGCCCCGATGGAGGACGTCACCGACCCCTCCTTCCGCCTCATTTGCCGTGAGCAGGGAGCCGACATGGTCTACACTGAATTTGTATCGGCTGAAGCTCTCGTGCGCAATATTCCGTCGACTCTGCGCAAGCTGTCGATCAACGGAGCCGAACGCCCTGCCGCCATTCAGATCTACGGGCGCGAGCCTGAGCCTATGGCTGAGGCGGCACGCATGGCTGCCGAAGCCCGCCCTGACTTTATCGACATCAATTTCGGCTGCCCGGTCAAGAAAGTGGCGGGAAAAGGTGCCGGAGCCGGGCTCCTGCGCGATGTGCCGAAAATGCTTGAAATCACCCGTGCCGTAGTCAAGGCGGTCGATCTGCCGGTTACCGTCAAGACCCGCCTCGGCTGGGATTGCAACAGCAAGATAATCGTAACGCTTGCCGAGCAGCTTCAGGATTGCGGCATACAGGCACTCACCGTCCACGGGCGCACACGCTCGCAGATGTACACCGGCGAGGCCGACTGGGAGGAAATAGCCCGCGTCAAGGACAATCCTCGTCTCCACATCCCGGTCATTGGCAACGGCGACATTACTTCACCCGAAAAAGCGCAGGAGGCTTTCAATCGCTACGGAGTCGATGGAATCCTCGTAGGGCGCGCATCCATCGGCGCGCCATGGATTTTCTCTGAAATTCAGGCCGCCGTTCATCCCGAGAGAAACATTCCCATCCCCGATCTCGCCGGTAAGTTTGATCTGCTCAGGCGGCAGATCACCGAAAGTGTTTCGCGCATCGACGAGTACCGCGGCATCCTCCACATACGCCGCCATCTTGCCGCCTCACCCATCTTCAAAGGCATCCCCTCGTTCCGCCCTACCCGCATCGCCATGCTTCAGGCCAACACACTCGATGCCCTGCTTGAAATCATCTCCAACATTCAGGAAACTTTACAATCATGAAAAAAATATTTCTCCTCCTCATGCTCGCAGCTTCCTTTGCTACAGCCTACGGGCAGTCTGCCGAAGCACCCTACTCGGTTAATCTCGGTGAATTTACCCAGCTCCGCATACGCCACGGCATTCCGGTCGACTACATCTGCAGCAACGACTCAAGCGGTTTCATCACCTTCACAGGCTCAAAGGAACTCACCGAAGCACTCACGTTTGACCTTACCACAAAAGGAAAACTCACCATCTCGCTTGAGCCACGCAATTTTGCAGGTAAAATAGGTCGTGTCACCGTGCGCTCGCGCCAGCTTGTGTCGGTTGAAAACGAGGGTGATTCCGCTGTGCGCGTCCTCGGCATCAACTCCTGCCCGGTATTCAAGGCCAAGCAGACAAGCAACGGCTCCATTTCCGTCCGCGACATCACCGCCAATCAGGTGGAGATATCCACGAAGCTCGGACATGGGTCAGTGACCGTAAACGGTTCCTGCGAACTTGCCAAACTCAACTGCACCGGCACCGGAGCGATTTCGGCGGGCGATCTTGCCGCAAAAGACATCAAATGCACCCTCATCGGCACCGGCACGATCGACTGCAATGTCTCCGGAGTGCTCTCGGTCACGGGAGCCGGGTCAGGCACAATCCTCTACACAGGCACCCCCACTGAAATCAAGAGCAAAAGTGCAGGAATAAAACTCGTGCCCGTCGACACTAAATGACCACCTCCCCCTCCGACATGAAGACCCTGACGGCACGGTCCGTCAAGTGGAACATCTTTGACCGCGTCGGCACTCAGTTGCTCTACGGCGTTACAGGCATTATACTTGCACGCCTGTTGTCGGTCGAAGATTTCGCACTTGTCGGAGCTATACTTGTCTTTCAGGCGTTTGCTTCATTGTTGGTTGACAGTGGATTCATGCCCGCGCTCATGCAGCGCAAGGCTCCCACACGACTCGACTACAGCAGCGTGCTCTGGTTCAACATTCTCGTCGCCGTTGTCATCTACATCCTTCTCTACTTCGCCTCACCACTCATCGCCGACTGGTATGGAGGTGAAAAGCGGCTCATACCCCTCGCGAGAGTCATGTTCCTCTCTTTCATTATCAATGCAACCGCACTCGTTCCAGCCAACCGTTTCAACAAGCAGCTCAACCTGCGCCCGGTCGCAATGGCAAATGCAGCCGGACTTATTGCGGGAGCTGCCGTTGGCATTTGGTGTGCGTTTGCCGGCTACGGAGCATGGGCACTGGTGTGGCAAACGATCGCCCTCGGCGCGGTAAAAAGCGTTTTTCTTTGGGTGGCAGGCCGATGGAGTCCGCTGTTGCGCATGTCGTGGCACTCATTGCGTAGCTTCTTCGCAATAGGAGGATCGATGCTTTTCACCTCGTTCCTCAACACGCTGTTTCAAAACATCTATTCCTTCATCATTGGCAACCGCGTGGGCATGACACCGCTCGGATGCTACACTCAGGCCGACAAATGGAGCAAGATGGGAATAATGTCGCTTGTGCAGGTTTTCCAGTCATCATTCATGCCCGCTCTCTCCGACGCTCAGGATCAGCCCGGACGGTTCGTCGCTATAGCCCACCGGCTCAACCGGTTCACCGCCTACGTAACATTTCCCGCCATGATCTTTTTATCCGTCATGGCATTACCCCTTTTTCACGCTCTTTTCGGCCCCAAATGGGATGATGCCGTACCACTTTTTCAGCTTCTGCTTGTGCGTGGCATCTTCTATCTAATCACCACATCCTACAACAACTACATAGTTGCCCGCGCACGTGCCGCCCTCATTGTCAAAGTTGAGATCGTGCGCGACATCACCGCTTTTGCCGCCTTGATCGCCACACTCCCCTTCCTCCGGTTGGAGATTACAGGCATCCCCTTCGCCGGGTTGCAGATAATGCTTGCCGGCCAGATTCTCGCCTCCATTGTGGCATGGATCTACACCCTCATCCTCTCAGCCAGAACTGCCGAAACCACTGTAAAGGCGTTCATTGCCGATGCGTTCCCCTCTTGCATCTATTCAGTTGTAGCGGCCACGCCTGCAGTGATGTTGCTTCACACCACCATGTCGCCTTGGCTCCTGTTCCCGCTGCAGGCAGTTGTGGCAATCAGTGCCTATATTATCGTTAATTACGTGTTTCACTCGACAATACAGCGCGACATTCTTTCAATAGCAATCTCCCGCTTTACCACACGCAAGCACAGATAACGCCCTTTTTACAGCACTTTAAGCAGTATTTCCACGTCACAGTAACGCTTCCCCATCCTCACATTTTCTTTCAGCACCCCTGCCGGCATAAACCCGTGCGATTCAAACACATGGCAGCTCAATGTATTCTCACAAAGACAGTAAGCCGACAGAGTGTGAAGCCCGAGCATATCGGCAGCGTATGTCTCGATCGCATCTATCGCACAGCCCCCTATCCCCTTGCCACGGCAGTTATGGTCTATATATATCCCCACCGATGCCCTGCGGTTATATAAGTCTATATCATAGAGATCCACCGTGCCAAGCGTCTCAGTGTCCTGCTCTATCATCATCCTCACCGCACCGCTTGTGGCTGGATCGGCATCATAGCTGTTCACATATTCCCAAATCTGGAAGCGCGACAGCGGCGCATGAGCCCAATGACCGTGAAGCCCACCCTCCGGATCATTCTCCCACATATAGAGTCGGTCAACATCCTCAGGCTCAGGAGCGCGAAGTCTAATATCTGCCATGATTATATCTCCGGTTATATCGCATCACTAAACAAAGTTCTTCCCATGAGCGAACGCCCGAGAGTGATCTCATCGGTATATTCCAAATCATTACCCACCGCCAGACCACGCGCGAGCTGCGTCACCTTCACATCGGTTGAGCCCAGCCGCCTGAAGATGTAGAATCCCGTTGTCTCACCCTCCATCGTCGCGCTGAGTGCCATGATTACCTCGTCGATCTCTCCCCCTTTCACCCGCTCCACAAGCGAGTCGATCTGCAACTGGTCGGGTCCCACACCATCAATCGGTGAGATCAGGCCGCCGAGCACATGATACACCCCCTGATATTGGCGGGTATTCTCCATAGCCATCACATCCTTGACCGATTCGACCACACACACCGTGCGGTGGTCACGCATCGGATTTGCGCATATCTGACACTGTTCCTCCTCCGATATGTTGTGACACGTTCCACAATATTTTATACCGTTACACAAATTTATCAGCGACTCGCCGAGAGCCACTCCCACCCCCGCGTCCTGACGGAGCAGATGCAATGCAAGTCTTAATGCCGTTTTTCGCCCCACGCCCGGCAGACGCGAGAGCTCGGTTACAGCTGATTCAAGTAGTCCGGAGTCAAATTCATGTTCCATAACTACAAATTTACACCATTACATCCATTCACAAAACCCCGCCACCCCGTAATCTTCAAAAATCCCTCCATCATCTCCCCGCTTTCCCCCATTATAGTTCGGCATG
>CAYSKE010000132.1:0-6138 GCA_964431465.1 uncultured Muribaculaceae bacterium
AATACTTTTTTTCATAGTAAATAGTTGTTTAATAGCATGGAGGGCAGTTAACCCGTTATTGTTGTTTTTTGTCGTTTTAATTTTGTAACCGTTTTGTTGTCGGTTTGTACTATCTAAACAGCCGGGCTCTTAAAAAGGTTTTGAAGAACTTAATTTTTTTTCATTTTCTTTTTTCGCCTTGTCAATGACCGTGCCGTTAGCGTTGGATGGTACGCTTTTATAACATACCTTCAATAATAAATGTTTCTATTTTGAAATATTTTTTGGAATAATTTAAGAAATTACCTATTTTTGGGGCAATTACATTCTTGCAATAGTTGCTGGCGGAACCACCTAAACCTGCGAAACCGACAGTGACTCAGCTACTGACCACGTTCCCATTTATTGCGTAATCCATTATGGACCAATTAGACCATGACATTCACCAGGCTTCGGCTCAGCCTCTGGCCTGTTCAGATGCTCAGAACTCTGAATGCCCGGCACCCGAGAATGAATCGGCAGCCTCGGAAACCACAGATCAGACACAGCACTCTGTCCCGACAAAAGAGAGCGTAATCGCCGCCCTTACCCTGCTTGCACAGAGTGATGGGGCTGATATTTCACGCGATGAAATCGGGCGTTTGAAACAGACTTTCCACAACCTCCGTAAGGGAGAGCTTGAGGCTGAAAAAGCTGCTTATATAGAAGCAGGCAACAGCCCCGAGGATTTCCTCCCTGCGATTGACCCGCTGGAGGAGCAGTTCCACGCTGCATTAGCAGCTGTCAAAGAGAAGAAAAACCTTTGGACGGCCGAGCGCGAAGAGAGTCTGCGAGTAAATCAGGAGCGCAAGGAAGCAATCATCGCGCAGTTGCAGGAGATGGCAAGCGACACCGACAACGTCAACCGCTCATTCCAGCAATTCAAAGATCTGCAGCAGGAGTTCAAAGCCATAGGCGATGTTCCGCAGGAAGTGGCCACCGATCTTTGGAAACGTTTTCAGGAAAACGTGGAGCACTTCTATGACCAGCTCAAGATCAATCAGGAACTGCGCGACTACGATTTCCGCAAAAATCTTGAGATAAAGGTTAACATCTGCGAGATAGCCGAACTGATCGCCGCCAGTCTCGAGCAGCCGAAAGCCGCTGAAGAAGCAGCCGAATCGGCATCTACCAACACCACCGAAGCTACCGAAGAAGAGATCGCCGCCACTGAAGAGGAGAAGCCCGCTGCGTCGCAGCAGACCGATGTGGTCGAAGCGTTCCGCCGCCTTCAGGATCTCCATGAGAAATGGAAGCTCACCGGCCCCGTGGCAAAAGAGTTGCGCGAACCTTTGTGGCTCCGCTTCAAAGAGGCATCGACTACAATCAACAAGTGCTACCAGACATTCTTTGAGGAGCGCAAGGCACGCGAGCAGGCTATCGATGCAGCGAAAACCGCACTTTGTGAGCGCGTGGAAGCCGTCGATACATCCAAGCTCACCACCACCAACGAGTGGGAAGCTGCAACCAAAGAAATCATCGCAGCACAGGCCGAATGGAAACAGCTCGGCTACAGTCCGCGCCGCTCAAATATCATCTTCACTAAGTTCCGCGGCATCTGCGACGACTTTTTCCGCGCCAAAGCCGAGTTCTTCCAAGCCCTTAAAGATTCTCAGGCCGAAAATCTTGCCAAAAAGACAGCCCTTTGCGAGCGCGCGCAGCAGCTCAAAGACAGCACCGACTGGCGTCGCACTTCCGATGAGCTCGTCGAGCTGCAGAAACAGTGGAAAGAGATAGGCCCGGTTCCGCGCCGCTACAGTGACCAGCTCTGGAAGAGTTTTCTCGGTGCATGCGACTACTTCTTTGAGCAGAAGAAAAAGAACTATAACAACTCCCGCAACGAGGAACAAAATAATCTCGAAACAAAGAAGGGCATCCTCGCTGAGATGAACGCTCTCGACCCGTCGATGAGCCGCGACGACGCAACCGCCGCCATCAATGCCTTGCAGACCCGCTGGAAAGAGACCGGCCATGTTCCTTACCGCGAAAAAGATAAGCTCAACGAGCAGTACCGCAACACTATGGCAGAACTCCGCCGTCGTTTCGACCTGAATGGTCAGCGTGCTGCAAGAGAGAAATTCGAGCTGAACGTCAGCGAGATGGCACAGGCCGACACATCGCGTCTCCTCAAGGAGCGTGAGAAGCTCAACCGCACTCTCGACAATAAGCGTCAGGAGCTGTCGACCTACGAGAACAATCTCGGATTCTTCTCCACAAAGACCAAAGCGGCAAGCGGACTCTTGCGCGATGTCTACCACAAGATTGATCTTATCAAGGGTGACATTGCTGAAATCCAGCAGCGCATCGCTCTGGTGAACGACGCGATTAACAACGCAAACACGAAGTAAGCCCCAACTTACTTCCACCACATGTATTCAAGGGGGACGCGTCAGCTTCATTGCAACGCGTCCCCTCACATTACATCCCCACCCCTGATGACCTTTCACCATCATGCTCTTGGCAATCCGCTGAACCGCGCTCTCAAGCGGCTGTTCGACATAACTTTTTCTGCAGTTGTGCTCGCAGCCCTTGCCCTGCCCGTGTTTCTCCCTATCGCCATAGGTGTTCGTCTGTCATCAAAAGGACCGGTATTCTTCCGCCAGAAACGCACAGGCTACCACGGCAAAGAATTTTACTGCATAAAATTCCGGAGCATGTATCTCAACAGCGAGAGCGACACACTTAGCGCAACCCGCAATGATGCCCGCATCACCCCTTTCGGACGCATCCTGCGGCGCATGAGTCTCGATGAGCTCCCCCAGTTCTGGAACACCCTCGTGGGAGACATGTCGGTCGTGGGACCGCGCCCTCACATGTGCAGCATGAACCATCGCTACGCATCCACGCTCTCCGGCTACATGGTGCGCCAGATTATCAAGCCCGGAATAACCGGATGGGCACAAGTCAACGGATTGCGGGGAAATGCCGACGATCTGGCGCAGATCAGGCTCAGAGTCGAGCACGACGTCTGGTACCTCGAGCACTGGAGTTTCATGCTCGACATGAAGATCATACTGCGCACGACCTACAACATCCTGACCGGGCATGACAAAAACGCATTCTGAAAACTCCTTACACCACCTTTCCGACACACCCGTGCCCACTTTCGGCAAATATCACTATATTTGCATCAATGTTTAGAATAAAACGCCTATACACGTTCATGCTGCAGACGTTTCTGCCGCTCTTGCTCATGACGTTTCTCATCACTCTATTCATTGTGCTGATGCAGTTTCTATGGAAATTCATCGACCAGATGGTGGGAAAAGGCCTTACTATAGGCGTACTTGGAGAACTCTTCTTTTATGCGGCACTCACATTTGTGCCCATGGCGCTCCCGCTTGCCATACTGCTTGCGTCACTCATGACCTTCGGCAACCTTGGAGAACGGTTTGAGCTCACGGCCATGAAAGCGAGCGGCATATCCCTGCTCCGCACCATGCGTCCGCTCATCATCTCAATCGCCCTCATCGCGATAGGCGCATTCTTCTTTCAGAACAATGTGCTGCCGATAGCCCAGACAAAGATGTGGACTTTGTTCTACTCCATCCGCCAGAAATCACCTGAAGTAGAAATCCCCGAAGGCGTTTTCTACGACCAGATTCCGGGCTATAACCTCTATGTCGAAAAGAAAGACCGCGACACCGGCACGCTCCACACCATGATGATCTACGACGTGTCGAAAGGTTTTGAGAATGCCCGCATTATTCTTGCCGATTCCGGCCGCATGAGCATTACCGAAGACAAGACACATCTTTTCCTGCGGTTATGGGACGGCGAGCAGTTTGAAAACCTGCGCGAATCCAACGGAGGCGCGAGCAAAGCAGGTGTCCCCTACCGCCGTGAATCGTTTGATGTAAAAGAAATACTGGTGCCGTTCGACGCAAACTTCAACCGCTTGGACGAAGCTGGAATGCGCAACCAGTTTGTCGGAAAAGACCTCGTGCGTCTCCGTCAGTCCATCGACTCGATAAATCGCCGTGTCGACAGCATAGGCAATAATTATGCCGATATGATACTGAATGCCACGCGCCTCGACACCGACATTCCATCTACGCGCGAAGTCCGCAAGAAGTCGCCCGACCCGCATCACGACGAGGCTCCCTCTGAGGCTGCACGAAACATCGACATCGATTCCCTTCTCTCCGGAAAAGGCGACAACGCGCTGCGCACTTCCATACTGCAGCAGGCGCTTGCCAAAGCCAAACGCAACTATCAGGACTACGAATTCAAGTCAATGGCGATGGAAGATGACCGCAAGAACATCCGCCGCCATGAGATTGAGCTGATGAAGAAATTTACATTGTCGTTTGCCTGCATAATCTTCTTCTTCATCGGTGCGCCCCTTGGTGCCATAATCCGCAAAGGTGGCCTCGGCACCCCGATCGTAATCTCCGTCCTCCTCTTTATTGCCTACTACATTATCGACAATTCAGGCTACAAGCTCGCCCGCGACGGCCGTTGGGAAGTGTGGCAGGGAATATGGCTCAGCTCAGCCGTGCTGCTCCCGCTCGGCATATTCCTGACCTACAAAGCCGTCAACGACTCGGCGGTGTTCAATGCCGACGCCTACAAGATATTCTTCCGCCGGCTCACCGGCAAAATGAAACGCGAGATGACACTCAAGGAAGTGTTCATGAACGACATCGACCCGGCTGCCGCACTTCAGTTGCTCGAAGCGTTCGACACCTCGTTCAAAACCGTCATGCGCGACTATGACCGCTCAAACATCTTCCGCCGCCTTTGGCTGCGGATATGCAATATAGGAGGCATCCCCTCGCTTCAGGGAGAATTAAGCCGCCTCATAGCCTACCTCTCCGACGCCAACGACACAAAGGTGATACATTACCTCAACCGTTATCCCTTTGATGTGAGATTCAACAAAAAGTCACGGCAGGAGATCGAGAATGCGACGCTCCGACTGATCGAGATATACAGCACACAGCAAAATCATTAAGAACCAAAAATATTTCTCCATTCTATGGAAACAAAGAGTGAGATTAAACTGAATACTATAGAAGAAGCCATCGCCGATTTCAAGGAAGGCAAGATGGTGATTGTGGTCGACAGCGAAGACCGTGAAAATGAAGGTGACTTCATTGTCGCTGCCGAGAAGATCACACCTGAGCAGGTAAATTTCATGCTCAAGAACGGACGCGGAGTGCTTTGTGCCCCCATCACCATCTCTCGCGCGCATGAGCTGAAGCTCCCCCCGCAGGTCGACGAAAACACCTCGATACTCGGTACTCCGTTCACCGTCACCGTCGACAAGATCGAGGGATGCACCACAGGCGTGTCGATTCATGACCGTTGCGCCACGATAAACGCCCTCGCCGATCCCGCATCAGTTCCCGAAACTTTCGGGCGCCCCGGCCACATAAATCCGCTTTTCGCGCAGGACAATGGCGTTCTGCGGCGCACCGGACACACCGAGGCAGCCATCGACCTCGCGCGTCTCGCCGGTCTCCAGCCGGCAGCCGCCCTGATCGAGATAATGAGCGACGACGGCACAATGGCACGCCTCCCCGAACTCCGCCGACGCGCCGATGAGTGGGGAATGAAGCTCATCTCGATCAACGACCTTATAGCTTACCGCCTCAAGACCGACAGTCTGGTCGAAAAAGGAGTGGAAGTCGACATGCCCACCGCCTACGGGCACTTCCGTCTCATCCCCTTCCGCCAGAAAAACAATGGACTCGAGCACATCGCAATTATCAAAGGCGACATCACCACTCCCGAGCCAGTCCTGCTCAGAGTGCACTCCTCCTGTGCCACCGGCGACATCTTCGGTTCACTGAGATGCGACTGCGGTGAGCAGCTCCACAAAGCGATGCAGATGATCGAGAAAGAAGGGCGCGGAGCCATCGTGTATCTCAGTCAGGAGGGACGCGGCATAGGGCTGATGGACAAGATCAAGGCCTATAAACTTCAGGAAGAGGGTTATGATACTGTCGATGCCAACCTGCACCTCGGCCACGGAGCCGACGAACGCGACTATGGCGTTGGTGCCCAAATCATAAGAATGCTCGGAATCACCAAGATGCGTCTGATGACCAACAATCCCGTGAAACGCATCGGTCTCGAAGGCTACGGGCTTGAGGTTGTGGAGAATGTCCCCGT
>CAYSKE010000133.1:0-6123 GCA_964431465.1 uncultured Muribaculaceae bacterium
AACTTCCGACCTCCACGTCCCGAACGTGGCGCGCTGCCAACTGTGCTACACCCCGCCGACAATTATATCGTTTTCAAAAAGAAGAGGGATCAATTTCTGGTACCCGGAGCCGGTCTCGAACCGGCACGGGAGTTTACCCCATTGGTGTTTGAGACCAACGCGTCTACCGATTCCGCCATCCGGGCCTCTCTTTTCGACCGCAAAGATAATACTTTTTTCTCAACTCTCAACCTTTTTCCCCGATTTTTTTCTATCATTCCGCTATTATTTTTTTGCTCAATAAAAAACTATAATTAATTTTGCAGCGCAAAAACAACTCGGTCGCATTTCCGTCGGCCGCGACATGCAGACAACAAGTAAAAACATAAATATTCCTAAACGCAGAAATGATTATCGTTCAAGTTAAAGAAGGCGAGAACATCGAAAGAGCCCTCAAAAAATTCAAACGCAAGTTTGAAAAAACCGGTATTGTAAAGGAACTCCGCAGCCGTCAGGCTTTCCAGAAGCCCTCCGTCACCAACCGCAAGAAGATGATGAAGGCTGTCTACGTCCAGCAGCTCCGCAGCGTAGAGGAATAAACGCCCCCTTTCTTCTTGACGAGATGCGGTCACGGCATCGCTCTCGGCGTTACATATTGCAAGCGCGCACGATGATTATCGACGCTTATATCAATTACATACGGTGTGAACTGAATCTTTCAGCTTCCACCGTTTTGTGTTATGAAAAGGCCGTGACCGACTGGGCTCACTTTGTCGTCGGCGACGATCTCCACACCTTCGACCCCACCGACATCACCGTCTCCGATCTCCGCCTTTGGATCTCATCCCTTGCCGCTGCCGGAGCATCGCCGCGCACCTTGCGCCTTAAATCGCAGGCACTCCGCAGTTTCTACCGCTATCTCGCACGCCACCACAACGCGCAGGCCAACCCCGCCGCCGAGCTCCAGCTCGCACGCCTCGACAAGCCTCTCCCCGCATTTGTGCGCGAAAGCGAGATTCCCGCGCTCGACGATGCAGCCTCCGACAACGCCGGTTCCGACTTCATCTCCATCCGCAACCGCCTCATCATCGACCTCCTTTACCAGACAGGCATGCGTGTCTCCGAGCTCGTCGGCCTCTCCGACGCAGCCACCGACACCACCCGGGGTGAACTAAAAGTTCTCGGTAAGCGTAATAAAGAAAGGATCATCCCTTTCGGAGAATCCTTGAAAGAGCAGATTGAGAGCTATCGGAAAGTCAGGTCATCAGTCACCGGGAGCGTCCCCACACTTCTCGTGCGCCCCGACGGCACACCGCTCACGCGCAACATGGTCTACCGCATCGTCCGCTCCGCAATGGAGATGGCAGGCGTAACCTCTGCCAAAAAGAGCCCCCATGTGTTGCGACACACATTCGCGACCCACATGGTCGACAACGGTGCCGACCTCAATGCCGTCCAGAAAATTCTCGGGCACACATCACTGGCCACCACGCAGATCTACACTCACACATCCTTCCGCGAGTTGCGCCAGTCCTACCTCAAGGCTCACCCCCGGGCAGCCCTCGATTCCACCGACGATCAATAAAATCCGACAGTTTTTCGGCACTTTATAGTGCTTGATCCGACTCTTTTCACTATCTTACGTCAAACTTTTTTTAAAACCCACGACTATGGAAGTTAGGATCAACGCAATTCACTTCGAGATTAACGAGAAACTTTCAGCATTCGTCCAGAAGAAAGCCGACCGTCTCGCACGCCGCTATCCCGCAATCTCCTATTTCGGTGTAAACCTCACCCTCGTCAAGGCAGCAAGTGCCATGAACAAAGAGGCCGTTGTAAAGATCATCATACCTCACCACGGCGAGACTGTCACCACAAAGACAGCCGACACCTTCGAGGAAGCCTACGATCTCGCCCTCGAAGCAGCCGAGAAACAACTCGAAAAGAAAACATCCGACAAGTGACCGAAGAAGCTCACTCACAATCCACACAACCATCACAGTCAGCCGGGCAGCCGCTCACGCCGCTGCTCGGCATGACTCTTGACATGCTGCACGACCTTGCTGCGAGGGAAGGGCTCCCCCGCTTCACAGCCACGCAGATAGCCGACTGGCTCTACAAGAAACAGGTCACCGCCATCGACGCCATGACCAACCTCAGCAAAGACGCACGTCATCGGCTGAGTCAGCGTTACACCGTAGGGCGCGAGGCACCCCTCGCAGCCTTCCGATCCACCGACGGCACCTGCAAATACCTCTTCCACGGAGCAGGCGGACACGACATCGAGGCCGTCATGATCCCCGACAAGGATCGTGCCACCCTTTGCGTATCCTCTCAGGCAGGATGCCGCATGAACTGCCGCTTCTGCATGACCGGACGGCAGGGATTCCACGGCAACCTCACCACCGCCGGCATCATCAACCAGATCCTCTCGGTTCCCGAAGCCTCACGCCTCACCAACATCGTCTTCATGGGCATGGGTGAGCCCATGGACAACGTCGACGCCGTCATCCGCGCCATCGACATCCTCACCGCCCCGTGGGGACTCGCATGGAGCCCCAAGCGCATCACCGTCTCCTCAATCGGCAAACTCGACGGACTGCGCCGCCTCCTCGACGAGACAAGCGTTCACATAGCCCTCTCACTCCACAACCCCTACAGCTCCGAGCGCCTTGCCATCATGCCCGTCGAGAAAGCCTACCCCCTTCTCGACGTCCTCCGCTTCTTCCGCGGCTTCGACTTCTCCCGTCAGCGCCGCCTCTCCATCGAGTACATCCTCTGGCGCGGCGTCAACGACAGCATGCGCTACGCCTCAGCCCTCGCACGCATCCTCAAGCCCATCCCCGGCGTCCGCGTCAACCTCATCCGCTTCCACGCCATCCCCGGCTGCGACCTACACCCATGCTCACAGTCAGCCATGGAAGCCTTCCGCGACCGCCTCAACGAGCTCGGCATCACAGCCACCATACGCGCCTCACGCGGCGAAGACATCATGGCCGCATGCGGCATGCTCGCCGGCCAGCACAACAACGACAAAAACAACACCGACACACCATGCGCAACAGCATTACAATAGCGCTCACCCTCCTCCTTGCCTCACCAGCCGCATTCTGCGCAGGGCCACTCATCAGATTCCTTGACACCACCCACGACTTCGGCAACATCAAGGAAGCCTCCGGCGCAGTCTCCCACGACTTCCGCTTCACCAACACCGGCGACGCCCCCTTGGTCATCCTATCCGCCACCACATCCTGCGGCTGCACCAAGCCCACCTTCCCCAAAGAGCCCGTCCAGCCCGGCGACACAGCCGTAGTCACCATCACCTACAACCCCGTAGGCCGCCCCGGCGAATTCGACAAAAACATCACCGTCAAGAGCAACTCCCAGAAAGCCCCCAAATCACGCCTGAAGATTTCCGGCGTAGTCCTTCCCAAATAAAAAAAGCCACCCCACACCCCATGCGACGCCTTGCCACACTTTTTCTGATCCTCCTCCCCTTTGCCCTCCTTTCACAATCATCGGCAAAATGGCTTGAGACAACCCACAACTTCGGAGCATTCTCCGAAAACGACGGCAAGGTCACATGCACCTTCCGCTTCATCAACGACGGCGACCGACCCCTCATCATCCAGTCAGCCAGAGCCACCTGCGGCTGCACCACACCCGACTACAGCAAAGCACCCATCGCACCCGGCGACACCGGCATCGTGCAGGTCAGCTACAACCCCACCGGACGCCCCGGACGCTTCGACAAAAAAATCTACGTCGACCTCAACACCGAGCCCTCACGCTTCACCCTCACCATCATGGGCAGCGTCATCGGCACCCCAGCCACCATCGGCCAGCGCTACCCCGCCGAAGCCGGCCCTTTCCGCCTCCGCAACGCCTCCATCCCATTCGGAGAAGTCTACACCGGTCACGGCAAAACCTTCTTCCTCGACATCTACAACACCACCACCGAGCCACTCATCCCCCGTTGGGAGCAGCTCCCCCCCTACATCACCTACACCGCCGCCCGCGACACCGTCTACCCCGGCGAGAACCTCCCCTTCACCTTCACCCTCACAGCCGACAAAGCCCCCATGCTCGGGCTTCTCACCGACAGCATCCTCCTTGCCCCCGGAGCCTCCTACGCCCCCATCCCCCTCCCCGTCATGGCAGTGATCAAAGAAGACTTCTCCAAGCTCACCGGAGGCCAGCGCCTCAACGCTCCCGAGATAGCCGTATCCGACCCCACACTTGACTTCGACAAAATATCGCGGGCAGCTGGCAAAGTGTCCAAGACCTTCACCGTCACCAACCGCGGCAAAGACCAGCTTATCCTGCGCCGCGTCTACACAGCCGACCCCGGCATAACCATCGACACCTCCGCCACAAAAATCAAAAAAGGCAAAACCGCCACCATCACCGTCACCGTCGACCCCGCCCAATTACCCGCCGACATGCTCAACGCCCGCATCAACATCATCGCCAACGACCCCATGAACCCCGTCACCCTCATCCGCGCCGTCGGCCTCCTCACCCCCTCAGAGTAGTGACGCACAGCTCGTGCGTCCTCCTGATTATCAGCGCGCAATGCGAACAGCACCCTCCGCCTTCTCCTAGCTATCCCCACCCCCTCCGAGACCTCCGCGCCTTCAGAGTACTCCACCCTCAGAGTAGGGACGCACGGCTCGTGCGTCCTCCTGATTATCAGCACGCAAAGCGAGCGGCTCCCCACTCAGATTGCTCCGAGATCTCCACGCCCTCCGATTACTTCGCCTTCTCCGAGCTCTCCGCGTTATTCCGAGTCCTCTCCCCCTCTCACAGTACGGACGTTCCATGGAGCGTCCGCCTTCTATCCCGCTTCCTCCGCGCCCTCCGCGCTCTCCGCACCCTCCGAGTGCTCTCCCTCTCATCGCGGTAGCGATGCGATATTTGTAGGCCCGTATACCGCAGTCGCATAGCGACAAAGGTATGCGGGTAAAGCATCCACGATCAATAAACCAATCAACCGCATCGCGGTTGGACATCCCCATATCCCTCTCCGATCCCTCCCTCTCGTCCGATCTGTCTGCCCCGTCCGACTTGTCCGCCCCTCCTCAGACGCCTGACTTTCAATCATTGAGCACCGCAGGTGCGATTATAATGTAAAACCCTGCGCGATTGAGGCTCGGAGAGCCTGAGCGTAGGGATCACGGCAGCAATAATATAAAAAAAGAGCGTCGGAGACGCGATATTATACCTTCAAAGAAGCTCACCCCAATCTTTCCGCGCCCTCCACATAGCACTAATTGCAAACGCCACGCTCACAGCCGTAGCCATTGCGTGACGTCCACATAAAATATCGCAAGACCATGACGGTCATTTGATCATATCAATACCATTGCTCCTTCAGTCTTTGTTCTATCTCATTTAAATCGTATTCTATTTTATACTCAGAATCACCATAAACAAAAACATCCCCATACTTCTCGCGGGCACAATCAATGATAAACTGAAAACCATCCATACAGTTATTAAAGATATGACAATCCTCATCTTCCGGTAGTGACGTAAGTTCATAATAAGCCAATGATCGATTATTCTCACCCAGATCCGAAAGCGTCATTTTATTATATTCACATGCAAATATCCCGTATGGCTCATCGTTAAATTTCAGCAAATTATTATCACTGTCAAAATCCGCTTCCACATATATCTGCTGTGCATGTGTATCAGCAATATATTGTCTCCAAATCATTCGCAACAAATTACTTACAGAGTTGAAATTGACCCATGAATATCCGTAATTAGTCCATAGACTACACCGTGTTTTCCCATCTTCGAATATTACAACATCCGGGCCAAAACCTACTTTAACTAAGTAAACGTATGGTAAGATACTTGGATCTATTTCGTCATTATCAAATTCCCACTTGTCCCCTTTGACATGTTTCAAAGCATCTGTCTCTCCGGTAGCTTTGAACGCAATCGGAGTTTTCGTAGTTGCAAGTTTTTCAACCACATCCTTATTTGGTTTACCCGGGAACTTGACATAATCCTCATCACTGCACCCCGTGAACACACACATCATCGCGGCTACGACAGCCGATGCAAAAATAGAAACTGACTTTTTCATGGTGGGAGAAAGTTGAAATGTGAGTAATAATCACAAAGATAATC
>CAYSKE010000134.1:0-2110 GCA_964431465.1 uncultured Muribaculaceae bacterium
TGGCATTCCTGAACGACGAAGGCTTTACGGCTGCCGAGGCTGTGAATGAAGCTAAAAGGTGTCTGCACTGCAAGGTGCCGCAATGTGTGAAAGGTTGTCCGATCGGCAACAATATTCCGGAGTTTATCCATGAACTGTCGAAGGGTAATTTCGGGAACGCGATAAACGTGATAAATGAGGCGAGCACTCTTCCGGCTGTGTGCGGCCGCGTGTGTCCGCATGAAAAACAGTGTGAGGGACATTGCATCCTCGGTAAAAAGGGTGATCCTATAAAAATAGGCAAACTTGAAAGTTTCGTGGCTGATTTTGACACAAGTATGGGACTTATCAAGGAATATATACCGCAGAAGACCCGCGGTCGTGTGGCCGTCATCGGTTCCGGTCCGGCAGGACTGACTGTGGCCGGACAGCTGTCGCGGCGCGGCTTCAATGTCACGATCTTTGAGGCGCAGCAGGAAGCGGGTGGCGTGCTGCTTTACGGCATACCGAGTTATCGTCTGCCGAAATCGGTGGTGCGTCAGGAGATAAAGAAGATTGAGGCACTCGGAGTGGAATTCAGGCTGGGACACCGCGTGGGTATAGGCGATATAACGATCGACAGCATTTTTGCTGACGGGTATGACGCTATCTTTATCGGAACCGGCACGGCTATCCCGAACACTCTCGAGACGCCGGGAATCAATCTGCACGGCGTGCACCAGTCGATCGCATTGCTTCATCAGGTGACGGCCTACAATGACGGTATGGTCACGAAACGTCATGTGCCGTTGCGTGCCGGCGAAAAAGTGGCGGTGATGGGTTGCGGTAATGTGGCTATGGATGCAGCGCGCACGGCGATAAGATTTGAAACGGATGTCACGGTGATTTTCCGCGGCAAGAAGGAGGAGATGACTGCAATCGAGCGGGAATACAACGAAGCCGTGCATGAGGGGGTGAAATTTATGTGGGAAACGGAGATAGAGGAGTTTGTGGGTGATGACCGCAACAAACTGAAAGAGTTGAGACTGAAATCACCTGACGGAACTAAAATCGCGCCGTTCAACCGTGTGTTTCTCGCTATAGGCTCGCGTCCGGCCAACAGGATTGTGTCGACAACCGACGGCATCGAAGTTGATGCAAAAGGTTATGTGATAACCCACACGCGCCCTTACGGTATGACTACGCGCCGCGGTGTTTTTGCCGGTGGAGACGTGGTGCATAGGCCGCAGACGGTGGTGCAGGCTGTCAAAGCTGCAAAAGAGGTGGCTGAGGGTATCGCTCAATATGTTGATGCGGTCAAATTGCTCGACCATGTGTCTCTACTGGAGCAGAAGGCGTGATTGAAATAAACATGGATGAATAGTGTCGTGTCGGGAAAAAAGCTGTAGATTTGTGGCATGAGAAGTCTGCTATTTCTTGTTCTGACGCTTGTTGTGGTGGGGTGCTCCCTGTCGTCGCATGAGGTTGCATCGTCGCTTGATGCGGCTGAGGCTCTCATGCAGTCGGATCCGGATGCGGCAATGGCACGGCTGAACAGCTACGATATTTCGGAGTTTGATGACTCGGCGACACTGGCGCGATGGGCGTTGCTTTACTCCGAGGCGATGGTTATCGGTAATATCACTGCTCCCACCGACACGATTGTGGATATTGCGGTGGAGTATTATGGCAATCATGGACTCGGCGATGAGTTCCGGCGGGCGTCGCGACTGAAAGCATTGCTAAGAGCGACAGAGAACCATGATGCTCTCGCCACGGCTCTATATCTGCAAAAAGAGAAGGAGTTTTTCCTATACCGGGAGCGCATGACACGCGAGCGGTATGTTTATCTCGGAGTGGTGGTGCTTGCCATCGCGGGGGCGGTGATTGTGTGGCAACGGCAGCGGTTAAAGAGAAGAAAACTTGAGACGGATCAGCTTATGGCTGAATCACTCTCACTACGTGACGGACTGTTGCAGAACCGGCGCGAGCAGTCGCGGCTTGAAACAGCGTTAGAAGCGATGTTGCTTACACGCTTCAACACTATCGACTCTTTATGCCAGACTTTCTATGAATCGCAGGGAACAAAGGGGGAGAGAAAGGCTATTGCCGAGAAAGTGAGATCGCAGATCGAAGCATTGAAGTCGGATGC
>CAYSKE010000134.1:2210-6120 GCA_964431465.1 uncultured Muribaculaceae bacterium
AATCTTTGGGGTGGTCAGATTGTTTTTTAGGAAATAGAGGTGAATGAGCGGTAATTTTGTTGAAAAACAACAAAGAATTACTGCAATGAAGAGAGTGCTTTTAATGTGTGGGATGTGGCTTGTGGTTGCTGCGGCCTCATCTCAGGAAACAGTGTCGGAAGATTCGCTAACACGCCGGTTAGCGGAGATTATGGTCAACGCCCGGCAACCGGCTACGAGACTCGAAGGAAACACGCTTGTGTCGTCTATCCCGGGAACTGACTTACAAAATCTCGGCACGGCTATTGATGTGCTTGTTCAGATTCCGATGATTTCGGTGACCGACGGAGCTGTGACGGTGACTGGTAAGGGGGAGCCGGAGATTTATATTGACGGACGCCCTATGCGTGATGAAAACGAACTTGTGCAACTGCGTTCCGACAATATCAAAAGAGTTGAACTGATAATGTCGCCCGATGCAATGTATGCAAGCGACACAAAGGCAGTACTGAAAATCACCACGCGACGTAACTTCGTGCAAGGCTTGTCGGTCACCGATCGGGCCGAGGCGTCGCGCCGCCGGAAATGGTCGGGAAGCAATCTGCTTGATCTCAATTACCGCAAAAGGGAGCTGGATGTATTTGCTTCGGCTCTTGTTGCCGATAATAACAGTCTGATAAAGGGAATGACTGTCAACACGCTCGACTACATGGGGCACGCTACGGTGTTGGGGAGCTCGCAACATAATCTGCACAAGACTACAGAGCTATCTATAAAGGCCGGATTCAATTACGCTACGGAAGGTGGGAGCTCGTTTGGCGCATATTACCGTTACAACCCTGAAAGGAACCGCCAGAGAAATGACGGCACTGAATGGACTGATCGGGAAGATCCACTGAAACGCAGCATAAGCCGCACGCAACACAGCGGAAGTCATCTTGTCTCGTTGTACTACGACAACACTTTCGGTGTTGACCGTCAGCTGCATTTCGACGGTGACTACCGGCGCGGCAGATCAGACAGTGATGCTCTGACTGCTTACACCGACGAGACAACAGCCGATGTGCGCTCGGCTGATGAACGCACATCGACTTTCATGGCCGGTAAGCTCTATATGGTTTTTCCGCTCTTGACCGGTAAAATGACTGTGGGCACTCAAGACTCCTACACGCATAGCCGCCTTGATTACAAGATGCTTAATCAGGAAGTGGGGGAGTATATACCTTCGTCGCTTACCGACAGCCGCCAGACCGCATTGGCAGCGTTTGCATTGTGGAAAAAGAGTGCCGGGCGCGTCAGCGTGTCGGCCGGACTGAGATATGAGTATGTGGACTATCTTTTTAAGACCAACGGGATCAAGGACAGTGACGTGAGCCGGCGTCATAATCTTCTCACGCCCGATATTGGCTTAGGCTACAGTTTCAATGACCGGGGGCAGATCAATCTCCGGTACAAAATGTCGACGCTGCGTCCGCCTTATTCACAGCTGACCGGAAGCCTGACTTATGTGGGAAGGCATGAAATAGAAGGTGGAAATCCGGCGTTGCGCGACGAGCAGATGCACGTTGTGGATCTAACCGGTATGTGGGGTGATTTCATGCTTCAGGCTGATTTTGCACGCAGTATCGACACCTACGGCTACGTGAAGCGGCTCTATGAGGCTCCGACGCTGCAACTCATCATGCAACCGATGAACATGAATGTGTCGTCGCTCGACATGTATCTGACGTGGAATAGAAACATAGGACGCTGGACACCTGACTACATGCTTGGAATGCACCGCCAGTGGCTCAGAATCGCCGGAACAAAATATGACAAGCCTATTTTCTCTTATTATCTTGCCAATGTGGTGGCTCTACCGGGTGATTTCATGCTGACAGTCAATGCTCACGGTGAGTCGTCGGGCGACATGCACACCAACCGCTTCGGCGCAACATGGTTTGCAATGGACGCTTCAATCGGTAAGACATTCTTAGCAAAGTCACTGCAAGTGAAACTATCGATGAACGATATTTTCAACAGCACCAATAACAACTGGACCATGAATACTTACGGAGTCTATGTTGACAAAAGACAAAGCTATGACCGCAGGGGAGTAACTCTCTCTATCACTTATCGTTTCCAGCCGCAGCAGAGCAAATACAAAGGAGGCACAGCTTCGGAGGCTGAAATGCACCGATTGTGAAAAAAAAGATGTGGATGTAACCGGATGGTGATTAATTTCGTCATATATTTATATGGAATTAATAACAAACGCCTAATTTGGTAACGATGACACAGAATCAAATCTTTATGCGTCAGGCAAAAGTGATGCTTGCCGGCAACTGGGGCAATGCAGTGCTTGCAACCCTGATATATCTTGTAATAATCGGAGCGGTTTCATGCTCCTACGTCGGGGAACTTATCCTCTACGGCCCCTTTACGCTTGGATATGTGCTGTTTCTCATGGTGTTGTGTGACCGGAAATTTGCCGATTTCAATGTGCTTTTCAGAGGGTTTGATAACTTTGCTCAGACTCTTGTGGCCGGATTGCTTTATTCCTTGGCAGTGTCGATCGGTATGTGTCTGCTTATCGTGCCCGGTATTATCGCGGCACTTGGACTGAGCATGACATTCTTCATAATGGTGGATAATCCCGGTATTTCGGGTGTTGATGCACTTCAGGCATCGTGGCAGATGATGCGCGGACACAAGATGGACCTTTTGTGTCTCTTCTTGCGGTTCTTTGGCTGGTGGCTGCTTAGTGTGCTTACTTTCGGAATCGGCTTCCTGTGGCTCTATCCCTATATCGTTGCCGCAAAGCTCAATTTCTACCGCAACCTCCGGTATAATTATACTCCCTACCGATAAATATGGATAATGAAACCGATATTATTTTTAATCTATGTAAGTCGCACGCTTTGCGTGCTCATGAATGGGGGAGTGCGCCGCCGTGCCCTGACAGGCGCGGTTACTGGAAGAAGCGCGTGCGCTGCACGCTGATAATCAATGGGACGCACGAGCCGTGCGTCCCTACTCTTGATGCAAAATCATTCCAAACCCAGAACGACAATGGGCGTGCTTTTGCAACGTCCCACAATTATAGTACGGATTTTGCTGCCGGTCAGTCGGCGGATTTACGGTAGGGGCCGTTTTCGTCCCAGAAGATTTCTTCCTGGGTCAGGTACCATGTATTGCCGTTGTCGTTATTGCCTTGATAGAAAAGATAGGTGCGACCGTCGGTGTCGGTGAATATGCAGGGATGGCCTGACTCACTGCTGTTCCATGAACCGGGTTCTCCGACGGGGATGAAGGGCTTGTCGAACAAACGCTCCCACTTTATGCCGTCGGTGCTGACGGCAACTCCGATTTGTTGAGGCTTATTGTTGTAGTCAGCGGCATAAAACATGTACATCTTGCCGTTTTTGTGGCAGATCGTAGCTCCTTCAATACATTTACCCTCCCACGATAGCTCCGGTTTCAAGATTGAAGAATCACACGCCTGCGTCCACTCGTCGCGGCTGAAACCGGTGTTGGCCGGAGCAGTGGCTACGCCTTGAAGCTGAATTTCATAGTCGGGAGTACGGGAGGCAAAATAAAGAAAATACCGGTCATCAAAGAATGTAACTTCGGCATCGATCGCGCGCCCGCATGTCCAGTCGCCTGTGGGGCGGAAAATCGGGTTGGATGAGTCACGGTGAAATGTCACTCCGTCGGTCGAAGTGGCATGGCAGATGGCGTCTTTGCGACCGTTGCCGTAGATCTGATAAAATAGATGGATGGTGTCGTTGCGGAGGTAGGCTCCGGGAGCGCACAACCCGCGCTGTTCGTAGGGAGCTTCGGGGTCGGGCTCTATCTTGCCGATAGTGTGCCAGTCGATAAGGTTTTTACTTTCAGCAATGCCGATGATCCATTGAGACGTTTTGGAGTCGAAATTTTCAGGTGGCATGGA
>CAYSKE010000135.1:0-5883 GCA_964431465.1 uncultured Muribaculaceae bacterium
TAGCCGTCACGGTCATGCCTGTAGGCCGGCAGAAGCCCTCTCTTCAATTCTTCATACTCCCGCGCCGCCACAGGATGCGCGATCAGATAATCCCGGAAACATATCTCGTCGTTATCTCCTGCCGCACGGACATGCGCATGAAACACCCGCTCCGCATACCCCTCAGGCGTGTAACCCTTGTTGAAGCTCATGCGATTCTCGTCACACGCCATGCACAGCCATCCGCCCCTTTCCATGTCGGCGCGCACTTTCGCCCGGTCACACTCCTCCGCCAGCTCGATAAGTATGTCGATGATCGGCTTTGCCATTATCCCCTCTATAGCCGTGCTGCCGATATGACTCACCACAGGCCTGTAAGCCGCAAGCAGCTCCCGAAGCACCGCTATTTCCTCATCGACCCATCTTTTCCAATGTGGCTGATGAGGCGTAAGCGTCACCGGGAACAGCTGCCACAGTTCCTCAAGAGTCATATCACTGAGTTTTTTATTTCCATCCATATCTGTCTGCTCATAAGCCTCACGCATCGTGCGAAGCGCGTGCCCGATGCAAATTTATACATTTCAGTTTGTTTCTTCCCACGTTTGGGCATCATCTTTATGAGGCGGTTTTTCGCGTAGCTTTGTATTTATTGTTTCAACCTATTAAACTCACTTATACATAACCAGATGGCATCAATCAAAGTCAAATTCCGTCCTTCCTCGATCGTCGGTCGCGAGGGATCAGTCTACTATCAGATTATCCACGAGAGAAAAATCAGACAGCTTATTTCCGACTACAAAGTCTATCCGGCCGAATGGAGCGAGAAGCGCTCGATGGTCATTACCGGGTCATCCACTGGGCGCCGCCCGATACTTTTGTCGGTCTACGAGCGCATACGCAGCGATATCGAGCGCTTCAACCGCATCATTCGACGCTTTGACCACAACGGACTCACCTACACGGCCGACGATATTGTCGACGAATTTTCCCGCTACGTCAAAGACTACACGCTATTCCGCTATATGGAGGACATAATAGCACGGATGCGCGCCAACGGGAAAGTGCGCACGTCCGAGACCTACACGGCGGCTTTGCGAAGTTTCAAGACATTTGTCAGCGAGCTCGAGCAGCAAAGGGTTCTCAACCGATGGGCCGATGTAATGCTCGATTCAATCGACACCGAGATTATCGAATCTTATGAGGCATGGCTGAAAAACCGCGGAGTAGCCACCAACACGATTTCATTCTACACACGCATTCTCCGTGCCGTCTACAACCGCGCGGTCGACCACGGCATCATCGAGAACCGCAACCCGTTCAGGCATGTCTACACCGGTGTCGACAAAACCGTAAAGCGCGCCCTCCCGGTGAAGATTCTTAAGAAAATCCGATGGCTCGACCTCTCGGCCTCACCCGCACTCGACTATGCCCGCGACATGTTTATGCTGAGCTTCATGTTGCGCGGCATGAGCCTTGTCGACATGGCATTCCTGCGCAAGACCGATCTCGTCAACAACCACATCACCTATCGTCGCCGCAAGACAGGCCAGCAGCTTATCATCAAGTGGACAAAAGAGATGCAGGAAATACTCGACAAATATCCCGAAAACACATCCGACTACCTCCTGCCACTGATCAAGCGACCCGGCACCAATGAGCGTTGCACCTATCGCAACACCGGATATACCATAAACCGCAACCTGAAGCAGATTGCCGCGATGGTCGGCATAAATGTCCCCATCACCCTCTATGTCGCACGCCATAGCTGGGCATCGGTAGCAAAATCCAAAGGCATCCCCGTCAGCGTCATCAGTGAGGGGATGGGGCACGACTCCGAAGCGACCACACAGATCTATCTCGCATCGCTCGACACCTCGGTGGTCGATCGCGCCAACGCCCTTATCATCAAGAGCATCCAGAAATCATCAGCCTCACGCTCATTGCTTTGACCACAATAATAATCAGCCGCTTAGTTGCTGTCGGCAGCTGAGTGGCTGTTTATGTTATCACCTCCTGTCAATTTATTTGATTGGATCAGGGCAATACTCGCGACGGCCACACTTAGCGCAATGCGCTCCGCGCCACACGCTGTCAAATTCCTCCATCGCTCCCTCCACAAGCTCGGCATTATCCGTCAGGATTCCGGCCTCGAAGTTGCGACGCGCACTCGACTTCATCCCTATTCCCGCTCCGGTCAGGTTAGCCGAACCGATATATGCCGTTTCATAATCAAAAATCAGCATCTTGAAATGCACCCTCGGGCAGAGCATCCGCTCCAGTCCGGCACTCAGTATGGGATAACGGTCAAAATCTTCGCGGAACACAGGCCCCGGCTCTTTGGCATGGATAAGCCTTATATCCACTCCCCTTTGCAGCAACAATACGAGCACGGCAAGAAACGGCTCGGTCGCATTACCTACTTTCACATGAAGATCCTTTATATCGGCCGTACCGATCCAGAGCGACCTCTTCACCGAAGCCACACGCGCCAGAACATCATTGTAGTGTTCGACCCCCGTAATAAATCTCACTGCCATGATGTGAAATTACAAAAAAGTCCTGGAATCCCGTCATGTGAAGTTCAACTACTGTTCAACCACCGGAGTCTATCGCTTGTTGTAATACTAACTAAATTGTCAGCTATGAAAAACAAAAACACATCAGCGGCTTTGATCGGAAACCTGTGCATTCTCATTGCCACAATCTTCTGGGGCATGAATGTGTCATTCACAAAAGCCCTTATACCCGACTGGATGACAGCCGACGGCATTGTAGCCGTGAGGCTCATAGGCGGTTGCCTCCTCATGTGGATCGTATCCATGTTTCTTCATTGCGAGAAAATCGCCCGGCATGATTGGGTGAAACTCATTCTCGGAGGCGCGATAGGGTTATTCGCATTCATCTACCTGTTTGTCACCTCACTCCGCTATGGCAACCCCATCGACATATCCATCATAATGACACTTCCCCCGATATTTGTCATCCTGATAGGAGTGATCTTCTTGCGGCAGCGCCCATCGGTGTGGGAATACGTCGGCATAGCTGTGTCGATGGCAGGAGCGGCAGTAGTGATTCTCTACGGGCAAAGCGGCAAAAACGGCAGCGACAACTTGCTCGGCGACCTGCTTGCAGTGGCTTCAACACTCTGCTACGCTTTCTATCTCGTCATTCTGCAAGGCCCCACCAAGACCTACCGCCCCGTCAACATGCTTCGCTGGGTCTTCCTGTTTGCAGCCATCCCGGCATTGTTCCTTCTCCCCGGTATGCAGCACATGCCCATAGTCCACACCACCGACTCTGCGCCTTGGTTTGAAATCGGTTTCATCCTTCTCTGCCCCACATTTCTCGCCTACTTCCTTGTGCAGCCGGCCGAGAAGCGCATTGGCTCGGAGCTCGTCTCGCTCTACCAGTATCTGCTTCCTGTGTTCGCCACAATCACGGCAGTAGTGATGGGTCTCGACCACCTCAAGGGTATACAGGTCATAGCCATGGTCATCATCATTGCCGGCATGGTGCTCACCAACATAGGCAAGCGCAAGCGTTCACACGCAGCCCCACAGCCGTCCGATTCCAAGCAATCGTGACAAGGATGCCGTTGAATCCACAATATTGCACTATCTTTGCATAGCGGTGGCCGTAAGTTTCGGTGTCACCCTCATGACTTGATGCAAAGTGATACTATTCGACAAACTCCCTTATAAGGTTATACTTGCGAGCAATTCACCCCGTCGGCGTGAGTTGCTCACATCTTTAGGACTTCAGTTTCAGCTTGCCCCGTCTCTCGACGTCGACGAGTCCTACCCATCCGACCTCTCACCCGAGGAAATCCCCCTCTACATCGCCCGAAAGAAAGCTCAGGCTCACATGCCCGGCCTCGCCCCTGATCAGCTTCTCATCACTGCCGACACGGTAGTGCTTGCCGGCGATGACTTCTCGCAGGTGCTCGGTAAACCCCGCGATGAGCGCGAGGCACTTCAGATGCTCGAGACTCTGTCAGGCCGCCGCCACAGAGTAGTTACCGGTGTTACCATGAATACCATCGACCGTCAGGTAGCCTTCTCCGATGCGACCGACGTTGATTTCATGCCCCTCCCCTCCGACGAGTTGCGTGAATACGTCACGCGCTACCGCCCCCTCGACAAAGCAGGTGCCTACGGCATTCAGGAGTGGGTCGGTTTAGCCGGCATACGCTCCATCAGCGGCAGCTTCTACACCGTCATGGGGCTCCCCGTCCATCTCGTCTACTCCCACCTCCGCCACTTCTGTCCATGAGCTCTCCCTCTCTCCTCATTTCTACCACAAATGACCACATTGAGAGTAAAAAATCCCACTCTTAAGTTCGGAATTTTGCCCGACAAAGCCTTACCTTTGCATAGATATGCCGAAATTTCACAACATACTTATTGCCGTGCTGGTTTTCATGACATCCTTAACGTGTCAGGCACGCACATATACGGTTGTGATTGACCCCGGACACGGTGGCAAGGATTTCGGAGCCGTCGGTAAGATTACCAACGAAAAGACCATAAATCTCGATGTGGCGCTACTCGCCGGAGATCTCATAAGTGAAGCACACCCCGATATCGACATCGTCTACACCCGTGCCGACGACCGCTACATCTCGCTGAAAGAGCGTGCCGACATTGCCAACGCCGCACATGGCGACCTCTTCATCTCCATCCATGTAAACTCCGTCGCGAAATCCAATAAGAAACGCGCCACTATTCAGGGCACATCGGTCTACACACTCGGCTTGCACAAGAGTGCGGCAAACTTTGAGGTGGCAAAGCGTGAAAACTCAGTCATTTCACTCGACAACGACTTCGCCACACGATATGAAGGGTTCGATCCTGCTTCTGCTGAAAGCTACATTATGTTTGAGCTTGGGCAGAACCGCCACATCGACCAGAGCGTCAGGTTTGCCCGTCACGTGCAGAACAATCTCGTCAAAACTGCCGGACGCATCGACAACAGTGTCCGTCAGGCAGGTTTCTGGGTGCTGTGGGCCACTGGGATGCCCTCGGTGCTGATTGAGCTTGATTTCATCTGCAACCCGCAGATGGAAAAATACCTCGATTCCGACAAAGGCAAACTGGCGATGGCCAAGTCGATAGCCGATGCCTTCACCACCTATCGCAACGGAGCTGCTGCAACCTCCGACGAGAAGCCTGCCGGGAAAAAAGCCCCGGCTGCTCAACCGGCTCAAGATACTTCGCCAAAGCAATCACCCGCAACTTCCGCTAAACCGGTCGAAACCAAAGCGGCAAAGAAAACTGCATCAAAAACTTTCCACGTGCAGATCTTCGCATCAGCGAAGCCCGTCAAAGATGGCGCGCCCGACTTCAAAGGGCGTAAGGCAAGCTATTTCCGTGATGGCAAGTGGTATAAATACTATCTCGGCGACTGCGCCACACAAGCCGAGGCAAAAAAAATCCTCACCGAAACCCGAAAAGATTTCCCGGGAGCGTTCATCATCGAGCTTACCGATGAGCAAAAACAACCCCGTTGAGTGTTATTAATAATAAGACATGTTCCAACTACTTTATAGACAATGAGCAAAATTTTCAGAAAAGAAACAGTAATCGGCACTTGCACCGTCATTGCAGTCCTCATCCTTTTCTTTGGCATTGAATATCTTAAGGGCATCAATATGTTCAAGCCCGCCAACTACTATTATGTGAGCTACACCGATGTCAACGGGTTGGCTGTGTCGGCGCCTGTCACAGTCAACGGCTTCAAAGTCGGTCTTGTGCGCGACATATCCTACGAATACGACAATCCCGGCCACGTCCTTGTCGAACTCAGCCTTGACAAGCAGCTCCGCATTCCCCGCGGCACAGTCGCCATGATCCAGTCCGATATTCTCGGCACTGCCACGGTAGTCCTCAAGATGGGGGCGGAGGC
>CAYSKE010000136.1:0-5868 GCA_964431465.1 uncultured Muribaculaceae bacterium
TCTCCGCCAAATATGGGGTGGCCGTGAATGAAATCAAGAACTATAAACGGACTCAGCAGGAGCGCGCAGAAAAATGTATTCCAGAACAGCACCGCCAACACGTTGTTGGATGCCACTGATATCTTCTTGAAAATATCGTAGCATCCAAGCAGCAGGGCACTGGCTATCGCAAGTATTACCCACATGATGGTGATGTGGAGGGTTATTTCAGCCGGCCTGTGGCGCGGAGATAATCGGTAATGTAGATCTGATACTGGGTGCGTGCCTCGATCATGTTGGACCATGACGTCTGCCACTGAGCCTGAGCGTCGAGCATATCGGTGAGTGAAGCAAGCCCGGCTTTGTATCTGACCTTCATCTCGTCGAGACTGAGCTGCGCCTGCTGCATGGCAATGTCGGCCGACTCGATTAGCGAATATCCCGTCATGACGTTGCTTACGGTCTGTTGCGCTTCTATGCGCATCAGCTTCCGGTTTTTCTCAAGGGCGAGTGTGGCGTTGGTCACGTCGAGTTTGGCTTTCCGAACCTTGTGCACCCCTTCTCCCCAATGGAAGATCGGAACGGAGAGCGAAGCCATGACGAGCCATCCGCTCCCTTTGGAGTTGGAGGTGAAAGGCTGCATAGATCCGTCGGGTGCTTCAGCGTAGCCTTTGAGTTTTATGTTTCCGTAGGTCGACCATCCGGCCTGTAGTCCGAGCGTAGGTAGAAAATCGGCACGTGTGAGTTTCACCTGTTGCTCTTTTGCTGCGATATCAGCCTGTAGCAGACTGAGCTCCGGCCGCTCGGCTATGTCGGCAGAAAGATCGGCCGGAGGCGTTGCGGGAATCTCTTTGTCAAGAGGCTCGATCGTGGTTTCAGAGCTTACGCCAAGGATATTGCACAGTGCCAGGCGGCACAGGTCGGCTCCGCTTTCGACCTGACTGAGCTGATAGACGACCTGAGAGCGTCGGGCATCGATGCGCATCAGATCGTTTTTGGTGATCATACCCACCTCAAACGATTTTTTGGTCTGCATGTACACGGTGTCGATCTGCGCGAGATAGGCACGCATCATGTCGACCTTGGCAAGCACGGCGATATAGTTCCAGTAGGCGTTGTCGGCATTGGCAATCACATCCATGCGCGTCATGCGCTGCTGCTCGAGGGCTGCTTTCTGCCCGATTGAAGCGAGGCGGTTGGCTGCCACAATCTTGCCTCCGGCATATATGGGCTGCGTGAGGTTTATCCCCGCCATGTAGAGTCCTTTCATAGAGAGCGCCATCCCTGAAAATTCAGAGTCGGGGGAGCGGTAGACTCCAGTCGCTGTTCCGGCGAAGTTGGGAAGATAAGCGGTGAAAGCAGCCTTTTTTCCGAGCCGAGCCTGTTCGACCGAGTTGCGGGCAATGGCAATGTCCTCGCTTGCCTCCAACGCCATCTCGCGGCACTGATCTCGGTTGATCCTGACAGTTTCGGCATGAGCCGTGACCGATGAGGCCACTATTACCGATAGAATTATATATCTGAATTTCATGCGGCTTTTGGCTTAACGTTGAAAAGAATGGAGTAGAAGAGCGGCAGAAGCATGAGGGTGACTATTGTGCCGACAAAGAGTCCGCCGATGATTGTGACGGCAAGGGAGCCGTACATGGGGTCGTTGATAAGGGGGATAAGTCCGACGATAGTGGTGATGGATGCAAGCATCACAGGACGCACGCGCGACAAGGTGGCGCGGATTATGGCATCGTATTCATGCGCGCGCTCTTCGGTGGTAAGCCGGTTGATTTCATCGACAAGCACTATCGCGTTTTTGACCATCATACCTATCAGTCCCATGAACCCGAGTATGGCCATGAAGGTGAAAGGGGTGTCGGTGAGGAGCAGCAGAGGCACAATGCCGCATAGCACAAACGGGAAGCAGATGAGGATGAGGAACACTTTTTTCCAACGGTTGAACAGAAGCAGAAGCACACCGAAGACGATAATCATGAGCAGCGGCAGGAACCCGAGCAGGGTCTGATTGGCTTCTCCGGAGGTCTCAAGCTCGCCCGCCCAACGCATGTGGTAGCCCGCCGGAAGGGGGATGGAATCTATTGCCGGGCGGATAAGCTCCATGACCGAGGCAGGAGAAGCATCGGGATTGAATGGGTCGGGATCAGCTTCGGCCTGAATAGCGCGGCGTCCGTTGTAGCGTGAAATTAGGTTCTCGTTCCACACGATACCGGTGCTGTCGATGACTGAGCTCATGAGAGTAGTGCGGAACATGTTGTCGGAGATCTCCTGTTGCGATGTCGCGCCTGTGAGCAGTCCGGTCACAGCTGCAGGATCGACGTGGATGTTCAATGTGCTCCACACCGGTATGGTCGTGAGGTCATCGATGCGTGAACCGTCGGATTGGCGCATGGTGACGTAGACCGGTACCATCTTGTCCTGATCGTTGATGACTCCTACCGCCATGCCGTCGGTAGCGGCCTGAAGAGCGTTTGCTACGTCAGAGCGGGAAATGCCCGCACGCTGCGCCCCCTCCTGAGAGTAGTTGAAAGTGAGCTGATGCGCCGGTGCGTTCCAGTTGTTCTGAACCGAATAGGGGTCGATGAGCGGACAGGTGCGCATGATCTCCTCGGCTTGTGCGCTCAACCGGCGCAGTACGGCTGGATCGGGGCCGGTAAATTCAGCTTCGATCGTATGGGTGGATGAAATCGAGAAATTGTATTTGCGTGATCTGATGTAGGCCTCGGGAGCGATCGAACGCAGGTAGGCGAGCAGATCGACCGAGAGCTTCTGCATGGTCTTGAAGTCGCGGGTGTCCACGATAAGTTCGGCATAATTGTTGCCTCCCGACGGCATCGGACGCACGAAACAGTAGCGTGCCGGAGCTCCGCCGGTAGAGAGTGCCACACGCTCCACATCGGGGAAGGCGAGCGCGCTGTCGCTCAGCTCGAGCATACGTGCCGAAACGGCATCGGGGTCGGACTGCGAAGGGAAGTAGCACTCGAGAACAAACTGCTTGTAGTCGAAGTCGGGGAAGAAGATGTTGCGCACAAACTTCATGGAGTAGCCTGCCACTGAAAGCACCACTATCGCCGTGACAGCCGAGATGGTCTTGTGACCGATCATAAACACGATGATGCGCTCAATGGTGCGGTAGATGATATTGGGGCGTTTCTCCTGCGCCTCTGTGCCTTTGTCTTTCTCCTTATCCTCTTTTGGAAGCCATGCGGCGGAGCACACCGGCACCTGAATGAGGGCGAGCACCCAGCTGACAAGCAGACTGACGCAGATGACAAGGAAAAGATCTCCGGCAAATTCTCCGGTCGAGCCGGGGGAGAGGTAGATGGGGAGGAATGTGCAGGCGGCGATGATTGTCGCGCCCAGCAGCGGGAAGGCTGTGTTCTTGCCGATGCGGAAGAGATATTGCGAGGCTGGCAGGCCGCGTTTGCGGTCGACCAGAATGCCGTCCATGATCACCACCGAGTTGTCGACGAGCATACCCATAGCCACAATGAACGCACCCAGCGAGATGCGCTGCAGGGTCGTGCCGAGATGCTCGAGTATGGGGAAAGAGAGCGCGACGGTGAGGATGAGCCCCAGTCCGATTATTATGCCGCTTCGCCAACCCATGGCAAAGACAAGCAGAACAATGACGATCAGCACCGACTCGAGCAGGTTGATCATGAACGAGGATATGGCTTCGCTCACTTTGTCGGGCTGGAAGAATATTTTTTCAACTTCCATTCCTGCCGGAAAACGCTCCATCACTTCGGCGATGCGGGCGTCGATGGCTTTACCCACATCGGGGACAATCGCGCTGTTTTCGAGCGTGATGGTGAATGTGAGTGCCGGTTGCCCGTTGACATAGAACACATTGCTTGCCGGGGTGGAATATGTGCGTGTGATTTTGGCGAGGTCGCGCAGACGCACCTTCTTCCCCTCGGGCGTGTTTATCAATAGATTGCGCAAATCCTCCTCGTCGGTCACCGCCTCGGTGACGTCGATCGACAGGCGGTCGTCGGCAGCCACGAGAGCCCCGGCGTTGACAGTCTTTATGGCTGATTGCAGCGCCATCATGATCTGCGACGGGATAAGGCCGTTGCGGGCAAGTTGTTCGGGGGTAAATTCGATCTCAATGACCTCGGAGCGGGTGCCACCGATGTTTATGCGTTTCACTCCCGGCACCGTCACGAGGTCGCGGCGAAGTTCCTTGGCATACTTCTCCATCTCGGTGTAGGTGTAGCCGTCGCCCTTGAACGCATAGAAGATTCCATAGACGTCAAGCATATCGTCGACCACCACCGGAGCGTAGCATCCCGAAGGGAGTTTCTGCGCCGAGTCGCTTATCTTGCGGCGCAGCATGTCGAAATGCTGCTCGATCTCAGAGATAGGCATTTCCCTGAGAAACTCCACGTTGATCATGCCTTGTCCCTGACGCGCCTCGCTCTTGATCTTGCGGATGTCGGGGAGGGTGCGGAGTTCATCCTCAAGCATCTGGATCACGTCGAGCTCCACAGTGTGAGCGTCGGCACCGGGATAGATGACCACAACCGAGGCCTGCTTGATGGGCACTGCAGGATCCTCGAGTTTGGGCATGCTTATGAAGGAGAGGACACCCAGTATCAGTATGGCTGTCATGAGCGACCAGAACAATGTCGGGCGCTCAAGAAAGAATTTGGCAACGCGTGTCATAGAAGTCCTCCGCGGTTGGTTGATGAGGATTGCTGGATGACCTTCACGCGCTCGCCGTCGATAAGGGCGTGAACACCTCCTGAAACGATTTCATTGCCACGGGTCAGACCTGAAGTCACGGTCACAGTGCCATTCTTTCCGTCGCCGGCAACGGTTACCGGCGTGGCATGCACCGTTGAATCTGCGGGATTGAACACCCACACGCTTGTCACGCCGTCGTTGCTGAACACCGACCGCAGCGGCACCTCAAAGGCCGTAGCGACCAGCGAATCAGCCGGAGTGGTGGCGTCGCTGCTGACTGAAACGATAAGGTTCATACCCGATGTGAGACGCGGATCGCGCGAAGCCACACCGAGTTTCAGCTGATATAGCTGATTGTTGTCGGCTTTGGGGGTAAGACTGAGGAAATTGAGCTCTACCGGAGCATTGCCGAGAAGCCCCGACGTGCCGGAATAGTGATTTGACTTACCGTGATTCACATACTCTGAAGCCGGAAGATCAACGAGCACTTCCAGACGCGAATCATCCATAAGTTCAAAGACGGGTGTTCCGGCATCCACCATCTCCGACTTCTCAAAGTTGGATTTGACAATCACGCCCGACGACGGAGCGTAGAGATGTGTGTAGGCGAGTTTGTTCTTGTTCAGCTCAAGCTGCAAAGCCATCTGACGCAATCCTGAGGCCGCTTTCTCAAAATCGTTATCCGACATGTTTCCGGCGGCATACAGTTGCTTGCGGCGCTCATGCTCGGCGGCTGCCTGATCATATTGCACCTGCAGCTGTCTGACTCCCAAAGCGTAGTCGACGGTATCAAGCATGGCAAGCAGCTGCCCCTCCTTGACGTGGTCACCCTCTTTCACAAAGATGCCTGTAATCTGGCCGGGAGTCTTGAAACCGGTGGATATAGTGCGCGTTTCCTGAATTATGCCGGGGAAATTACGTGACGTGCTGCCGTCGGTTGCAACAGGGGAAACGAGAAAAACGTTGTGCACGGTAGCCTCGGGTGCTTTTGTGGTTTTATCGGTCGAGCATGCGCCCAAAGCAATACATGCCGCAGAAAGCCAGAGGCAGGAACAATACTTCATTTCGCAATATCGCTGAATGTGACTTTGAGATAGGTTTAATTTTCAGGGTGCAAAATTACTATTATACCACATAAGCCCAAAGTGCATTTTGGCTAATGTGATGGTCGAAATGTCGCATTTTTGT
>CAYSKE010000137.1:0-5844 GCA_964431465.1 uncultured Muribaculaceae bacterium
GGGGCGGATATTTTTGTTTTGGAATATTTAATGTATTACCTTTGTCGGGCAAATGCAACGGTATCGGTGTGACTTTTCAGGGTCACCCGAGACTGCGGCAGAAGCGTCCTTACAGGCATGGGCTCGCAATGAGCGACAAAAGGGTTCCGGCGAAAAAGCAGTCCCGGGATTCTTCTTTTTTACTGTGTGCTGTAGGACTTTCTCCCTCTATTATAAACACTAAAACCTTACTACACATGGCTATAACTTTCATGACCAAAGAAGGTTATAAGAAGAAAATGGAAGAGATCGCTTATCTTGAATCGGTGAAGCGTCCGGAAATCTCACGCGCTATCGCCGAGGCTCGCGACAAGGGTGATCTCTCGGAGAATGCAGAATATGATGCCGCAAAGGAGGCTCAGGGGATGCTCGAGATGAAGATCTCCCAGCTGAAAGATCTTGTGGCTAACGCCCGCATCATCGACGAGTCGAAACTCACGACCGACGAAGTGCAGATACTCAACCGCGTCAAGATAAAGAATCTGACCAACGGCAGCGTTGTCGAATATACCATCGTGGCTGATTCCGAAGCCAATCTGCGCGAGAAGAAGATCGCATCGTCGACTCCCATCGCTCAGGGTCTGCTGGGTCACAAGGTGGGCGAGACGGTGGAGATACGTGTTCCGTCGGGACTGATGAAGTTTGAAATCATGGAAATCGGTTTCTGATGGCAAGCATATTCTCACGCATAGCCGACGGGGAAATCCCCTCCTACAAGGTGGCTGAGGACGACCGCCACTATGCATTTCTCGACATCAATCCTGTGGCCGCGGGTCACACGCTGGTGATACCGCGCCGCGAGGTGGACTACCTGTTTGATCTCACCCCCGACGAGCTCGCCGACCTGATGAAGTTCGCCCAGAAGGTTGCAAAAGGGCTGAAAGCCGCTACGGGTTGCGCCCGCGTGGGTGTGGCGGTGATAGGCATGGACGTGCCCCACGCCCACATCCATCTCGTGCCGCTCAACAGCGAGGGCGACCTTGATTTCAAAAAACCGAAACTCCAACTCCCGGAGGCCGAGATGATCCACATCGCGGCAGCCATAAACCAGAACATCGCATGAATTTCTCTCTCAAATCGCTCGCCGCAGCCGGGTGCGCAGCATTGCTCGCACTGAGCTCATGCGGCACCAAGAACCAGTGGGAAGTGAACGGCGTCATCACCGGTGCCGACAACGAGCTTCTGATTCTTGAAGGGATGGCTCCCAACGGCAACTGGTACACGATGGACACCGTGCGCCTCGATGCCGCCGGCAACTATGCTTTTGCTGAGGAAGCTCCCACACGCCCCGAGATCTACCGCCTCACGATAGGCAACTCGTCGGCCTACTTCCCTATCGACTCGATCGACAAGGTGACGGTGAATGCTTCGGCTCCCGGCATCGACCGCAACTATGAGCTCTCGGGCACATCGCAGGCCGAAATGATGCAGAGCGTGAACTCAATGATCGCCACCCAGAGCGCCGACACCGATGCGCTGAAGCGCCAGATCAGCGAGCTGCTGCTCACCGATCCCGCCAGCATCACGGCTTACTACATCATCAACAAGCAGCTGCCGGGTGGCGCTCCCCTCTTCAATCCCGCCACCAAGCAGGATCTGCGCATAATCGGCGCAGTGGCCAACGCCTACACCCGCGAGCGTCCCGGCGATCCGCGCACCAACTACCTCACCAAACTCTATATCTCGGCACAGCGCGCCATGCGTCCGCCCCGCGAGATCGGCGGTGACATCGAGGCAAGCGAGGTGCAGTATCCCGACATCGTGCTGCTCGACGAGAACGGCAAGGAAACGAAGCTCTCGGAGACGGTTGCCAACGGCAAGCCCACCATCGTGAACTTCACCACCTACTCAGCCGATTTCGCTCCGGCACTCAACGTGCTGCTCAACAAGATCGTCGACGACACCAACGGCGCAGTCAACGTGTATCAGGTGGGACTCGACGGCGATGAGTTCAGCTGGCTTAAATCAGCCTCCAATCTGCCGTGGGTGACGGTGTATAACTCCCCCAAGGTGGGCGCGACATACCTCATGCTCTACAACGTGGGCACGATTCCCGCCACTTTCCTCATCGACCGCAACGGCGATCTGGTGGCCCGCATCGACGACATGTCGCAGCTCGAAGCCAATGTGAAGAAACTTCTCTGATCACGCTACTTCGTCACCGCAATGCGCATAGCCCTGCTGTCGACCTCTGAATCCACGGGAGGGGCCGCCGTGGTCACACGCCGCGTGACAGAAGCGCTGCGGAGCCTCGGCCACGACGCACGCATGGTCGTGTTGCGCAGAGACGAAACGCTGAATACCGACTTTGTAGAGACGGCCGCCGGCAACAGCCGGCGCCGTCTCTTGCCTTTTGTGGCGGAGCGTGGAGAAATATTCCTTCAGAACGCCATGAACCGCCGCGACCTCTGGAAAGTGTCGACAGCATCGACAGGAGTGCCCGTTTTTGCGCATTCCTTCGTCGCTGAGGCCGACGCAATCATTATCGGGTGGATTTGTCAGGGCTACCTGTCTCTTGCCGAAATCGGGCAAATATGCGCTCTTGGCAAGCCGACGGTGATGGTGATGCACGACCAGTGGGCCATGACAGGGATATGCCACCTGCCCGGAGGATGCCGGCGGTGGGCTGAGGGGGGGCGTTGCGGCAACTGCCCGCTGCTCCACGGCATGGCATGGAGGAATGATCTGTCGAGACGGGTGTGGAAGCGCAAAGCGAAACTTTATGCTGCAAACCGGGGGCTGAAATTTGTGGCCGTGAGCAGGTGGCTTGCAGAGCGCGCTGCCGAAAGCACGCTGCTGCACTACCGGGATGTGACGGTGATACCCAACCCGATAGCACTCCCCTCGCCCGACACTATAAAGAGTGAGCGCGAGCCGATGATAATAATGGGGGCGGCGCGGCTCGACGATGACGTGAAAAATCTGCCGCTCGCAATCGAGGCACTCAACCGTCTGCACGACAGCGGAGGGGCACATGGAGCGGAAGCGGTGTTTTTCGGTGGACTGCGCGACAGCAACGCATTGTCGGGGCTGAGGATGCCTCACCGGTGGCTCGGCCCGATAAGCAGCGCGGAAGTCACATCGCTCATGAGCCGGGGAAAGGTGGTGCTGTCAACATCGCATTTCGAGATGCTGCCGACAACTATCGTCGAGGGGCTCGCAAACGGCTGTGTCGCCGTGGCAACCGACAGCGGCGGCCAAAGCGACATAATCGACAACGGGGTGAACGGGATGCTCGTGCCGCCGGGCGATGCACAAGGCATGGCCGACGCCTTGGCATGGGCGTTGAGCGACAACGCGCCCGATGCCCGACAGCTCAGAATGTCGGTTGAAAAATTTGACGTCCGATCAATCGGGGCGCGTTTTCTTCAGCTCCTTGATAGCCTCGATAGCAAGGCGGTAGGAATCTAAGCCGAACCCGGCAATCACCCCCTTGCACGCAGGAGCGATGAGTGACCGGTGGCGTATCTCCTCGCGGGAATGCACGTTGGAGATGTGCACCTCGACTACCGGAAGCTCAATGGCGCGTATGGCATCGGCTATAGCGAGCGAGGTGTGAGTGTAGGCACCCGCATTCAGGGCGATCCCCTTATACTCAGCATCAAACCCCACTTCATGCAGGCGGTCGATTATCTCCCCCTCATGATTGCTCTGAAAATACTCTATATCAATATCACGATAGTCGGCACACAAAGCCTCGAGGTAATCATCCATGGAAGTGCTGCCGTAGACCCCCGGCTCGCGCACACCGAGCAGATTCAGGTTGGGTCCGTTGATAACAAGTATTTTCATGACTGCATATAGTTTTATGGAGTTCAGTATCTTATGACGAACATAGGCGACGGATCGAAGCGTGGCAACGCCACAAGCTGCACGGGAGCCTGCCGGGATGCAAGCGACATGGTGCCGTCGCCCACCGACGAGGCACCCCCGTCGAGAAGCGCCTGACGCGCCGAGGCAAGAGCGAGGTCAGGGGTGTTGTTGTCGTGGGAGAGATGACAGAGAAACACATGCCTGAGCTGCGGCGTATAGTTTTCCCTGAGCCAGCGGGCAGCATCGGCATTGTCGAGATGCCCGTTCTCGGCTGCAATGCGCGCTTTCAGATACTCCGGGTAATGTCCGCCACGGAGCATATCGGCATCGTAGTTGCTCTCAAGTATCAGCTCGGTTGCCTGCGACATGTAGAAGTGCGCCCGCTCGGATATCACGCCGAGATCGGTGACGATGACAAAACGGCATGCTCCGTCGCCGACCGAAATAAAGAACCCGGCGTTGTCGGTGCCGTCGTGCATCACCTCAAATGGGATGATGGTGAAATTGTCGACATGAAACGCAATCTCCTTGTAGACGGGATGGTGATAATCCTTTATGCGACGCGACACACTGTGACGCCGCAACATGCCGTTGAACGCCCTCGGGGTGGCATAGAGAGCCATGTGGCGGTTGTTGCGCAGGATATTGTAGGCGTAGCGGGTGTGGTCGCCGTGGTCGTGGGTGAGGAGTATTCCTTTCACCTTGTCCATCGATATGCCCTGACGGCGCAGCTCGCCGGCCACATGAGCTGTGTCCACGCCGGCATCGATGAGAAGTCCCGAACGGTCGTCGCCGATATAGGCACAGTTTCCGCTGCTTCCGCTACCGAATGAGATAAACCTCAAGCGGCTGACGGTGTTGGGGCGCGCAAGCTCACCGAGTGGCGACTCAGATAACGCCGGCGGGGGAATCGCCGAAGGCAATTCGCCTCCCGAAACCGGGGCTAACTCAGGAGCATCGGACGCAACAGCCGATTCACCCGGGATCGTGTCAAACAATCCGGGCTGGCGGTAAGGATCGAATCGGCGTCGGTTGCGTGCCATAATTGCCTATTAAGGTAGACTTCAGTTCAAGAGAAATATCGCGGGACGCTTCGAGAAATCATAGGAGGCATTGCGCCACTTGGCAAGCGGCATGAGCATCACCTGCTGGGTGGGAGCAGTGAGTTCACACGCCACACAAAGGCGCATCTCGCCGGGGAGCGTCGCCGCCAGTTCGGCTATAAGCCGGTTGTTGCGGTAGGGAGTCTCGATGAAAATCTGCGTCTGCCGCTCATTGCGCACCCGCTCGGTGATCTGGCGGAAACGCCGCTTGCGTGCCTGCGGCTCGATGGGCAGATAGCCCGAGAAGGCGAAGTTCTGCCCGTTGAACCCCGACGCCATAAGCCCTAACAGGATGCTTGAAGGCCCCACCAGCGGACGCACGTCGAGATTCTCGCGGCGCGCAGCCTCGACGAGCAACGCACCGGGATCGGCCACACCGGGGCATCCGGCCTCGGAAATCACCCCCATAGGATTGCCCTGACGGAGCGGCTCGAGCATTGCCGGAACATCGGCAGGAGCCGTGTGCTCGTCGAGCACATCGAAGTGCATGGCCGAAATCTCGGCACCATGATCGACACTCTTGATAAACCGCCGCGCACTCCTGACGTTCTCCACGGCAAAGTGGCGCAACTGCCCCACGATGTCGAGCACCGACTGCGGGAGCACCTCGGCAGGACGGGTGGCATCGGAGAGCGGAACGGGTATGAGATAAAGAGCGGGATCAATCATGGGAATCAAGTTTGTCAAGCAGATGCGGACGCAACAGTCGTGTGCGCTCCAGAGCCTGTTCGTGACGCCACTCGGCTATCTTTGCCTCGTGGCCTGAAAGGAGTATCGGCGGCACTTCCCAGCCGTTGTAGACGGCCGGACGGGAGTAGACCGGTGCCGAAAGGATATCGTCCTGAAACGAATCGGAAAGCGCGCTCTGCTCATCGCCAATCGCTCCCGG
>CAYSKE010000138.1:0-5833 GCA_964431465.1 uncultured Muribaculaceae bacterium
ATGAGAAGATACATCGGGATAAGAGCAACCTCATAGAACATGAACATCGTGAACAAGTCGATCGAGATAAAGAACCCGAACACACCGGTCGAGAGCAGGATGAGCCACAGGAAGAACTCCTTGGGCATCTCGATTTTCCATGAAGCAAACGAACCGGCAAACACGATGATCGACGACAGCAGGAGCATCACGATCGAAACACCGTCGACGCCTACGGCAAGATTTATGTTGAGAGGCGTAAACCAGCTCCATGAGCCCACATAAAGCATTTCTGCCATATTGCCGGCTGCACGCTGAGCCATATAGTCACACAATACCCACACCGACAGGGCTATGAGCATTATCGAACCCGTCACGGCAACCGCACGTATCTGCTTTACGTTGCGGCACAATCCGAGTCCTCCGAGCATCACCAGCGGGATGATGACGAAATATATCAGGATGTTTGAGAATAACATAGCTATTTGTTCTGATTTATTGATTACCCGTCGATGACATTAAAGTATGCATAATGCGGTGATGAGGCCAAGCAGAATCGCGCCTGCGACATAAACATACACATAGTGTTGCACATTGCCGCTCTGCAGACACTTGATGCTCTCCGAAGCCTTGTTGGTGATCGATGCCAGACCGTCCATCGAGCCGTCGATGACGTGGCGGTCAAACCATGCGATCGGGCGGCAGATACCGTTGAAGATAATCTTGTGGGTGATGAACATGTAGAGCTCGTCGAAATAGAAGCGGTGACGGCACCATGTCCACAGCGTGGGCATAAGCTGGCGCATACGCTCCGGAAGCGGATTCTCCTGCTTATACATTACCCATGCAAGACCGATACCGATGATTGCGGTTGCGAGCGAAACACAAGCCACAAACCAGTTCAGCTGCTCGAGGTTGGTCAGAAGCGACAGTGACTTGTACATCGGGTGTCCGTTCCATGTCACCAGATCGCCAAACGGGAAGAAGCCCGAGATAACCGACATGATTGCAAGGAAGATAAGCGGCAGAGTCATTGTCCAAGGCTGATCCTTGGGAGCGTGGTGGCCATGCACCTTGTGTTCCTTCCACCAGAAGATGAGGAAGTAGAGGCGGAACATATAGAATGCGGTAAGACCGGCCACAATCGACATCCACAGATACCAGTAAAGCGAGTTGCTGAACACAGCCGTCAGGATCTCATCCTTCGAGAAGAAGCCTGCAAACGGAATGATACCTGCGATTGCCAGACAGCCGATAAGGAACGTGATGTGAGTGATCGGCATATATTTGCGCAGACCGTGCATGCCGGTGTAGTCGTTCGTACCGACTGCATGGATTATTGCGCCGGCTCCGAGGAAGAGCAGAGCCTTGAACATAGCGTGCGTAAACAAGTGGAACATCGAAGCCATGTAACCCACAGCGTGGTGATATTCCGGACGTGCCACACCAAGCGACACCATCATGAAAGCGATCTGCGAGATGGTTGAGAAAGCGAGCACACGCTTGATATCGAGCTGTGCGCAGGCTACCATCGCAGCATAGAGAGCGGTGATGGCTCCCACTACCGTCACGATCTCGAGAGCCGTAGTCTCCATCAGATAGAGCGGGAACAGGCGAGCCACGAGGTAAACACCGGCCACAACCATCGTAGCGGCATGGATGAGTGCCGAAACAGGTGTCGGACCCTCCATAGCGTCGGGAAGCCAGATGTGCAGAGGCATCATGGCCGATTTACCCATGCCGCCCATGAAGATCAGCACCAGAGCCCATGTCATTACCGAGCCACCCATAAAGATCGGAGCAGCCGACGAGGCAAAAATATTCTTGATCCACTCTGCAGTGCCTATGTTCACCTGATAGGTGTTGGCCATCCCTTCAACTGCCGACGAAGTCAGATCCATGAAATTGAATGTGCCCGTGTAGAACGACAGGATGAGGATACCGATCAGGAAGCCGAGGTCGGCAAATCGTGTCACGATAAACGCCTTCTTCGACGCCGACACAGCCGACGGCTTTGTGAAGTAGAAACCGATCAGAAGATAAGAAGATGCACCCACAAGCTCCCAGAAAATATACATCTGGAAAATGTTGGTGGCCACGACCAGACCGAGCATTGAGAACGAGAACAGCGACAGATAAGCGAAGAAACGCTGGAAGCCGCGCTCAGGAGTGCCGTCATGATCGCGCATATAGCCGTTGCTGTAGAGATGCACCATAAACGAGATGGTGGTGATCACCACAAGCATCATAGCCGAGATAGGATCGAGCAGGAAGCCAAGCTTGATGGCGAGACCCGCTTTCACGAGGTTGCCGGCTGCGTCAAACACATCGGGAGTAAACTGCAGCCATGTCACATTGAACACAACCGACTGAAGTCGCTCACCCACCGAGTTGATGAATGCCGGATTACCCGAAAAGAAATAAGTCAGAGCCGTGATGTAGGCGAGAGTAAGTGTCACGCCCATCGATGCGGTGCCGATAGCTCCCGCAGTCCCGTGCTTCATATATTTGCCCAGGAGGCCGAGCACCAGAAAGGTCAGCAGCGGCAGGGCAAGAATGATTATTGGCATTGTTGATTCCATAGTCGGTACCGGGGATTAGAATTTCATTGTGGTCAGATCCTCGACGTCAATATTCTTGGCGACTCTGAACACATTTACTATTATCGCTATTGCAAGTGCGGTCTCTGCTGCGGCGATAGCGATCGCAAACAGAGTGAACATCATGCCCTCCATGCTTCCAGGGAAAAGGAAACGATTGAAGACCACGAAGTTCATGTCAACTCCATTGAGCATCAGCTCAAGCGAGATGAGCATCGCGATCATGTTCTTGCGTGTGATGAACCCATAGAGGCCGCAGCAGAACATGAACAGCGACAGCATTAGATAACATATCATTGGCATTTCCATGACTCTGCTGTTTATTTTTTTCGTGCGACAACTATTCCGCCTATCATGCAGCCGAGCAACAAGATGCTCACCGCCTCAAACGGAAGGAGATACTGTCCGTGACCCGTGCCCATGAGCGCGGTGCCCAGAGCCTTCATGTCAAGAAGAGGCATGTCGGGACGTGACAGCAGCGAATCTGCGCGGCTCACAAGCGAGATACCGCCGATGACAAACATGGCTACACCGAGAAGCATTGCCCTGACGCGCTTGCGCGACTCAAGCTGTTTCTCGTTGTTGCCCGGATGGCTCGTGAGCAGTATCGCAAAGACAAACAGCACCACTATACCTCCTGCATACACTGCGATCTGAACTGCGCCAAGAAACTCATAGTCGAGCTGAAAGTAGATGGCGGCAGTAGCAAAAAGCACAAACAAGAGATAGGTTGCCGCACGCAATATCTTGCGGGTAGTTACGGCCATTACCGAGAAAATGACTATCACCAGAGCGATAATCACATACGCGATAAAACTTCCTACTGATTCCATTGAATATGATTCGATTGTTTTTATTATCGGGCTTAATTGGCTGAGGCTTCTCCAGCTGCTTTCTTGGCTGCGGCGGCTTTAGCGGCGGCTGCGGCCTTAGCGGCAGCGATCTTGGCCTCACGCTCAGCGAGGATTTTGGCCTTCTCCTCTTCGGTGGGTTCGGGCTCAGGCTTCTCAGGCAGGTAGTTCAGCTGCTTCACGAGCTTCGAACGTGTGAACACTGCCTGCTCGAAATCATTGGAGAAAGTGAGCGCGTTAGTCGGGCATGAAGTAGCGCACAACTGGCAGAAAGTGCAGCTTCCGAGGTCATAGATATACTTCGCAAGTTTCTTCTTCTTTTTGCCGTCCCACGTGTCAACCATTTTGGTCTCAAGCGTGATGGTACCGTTAGGGCAGTTACGCTCACATGTCCCGCATGCGATGCACTTGTGGTTTCCCTCTTCGTCATAAATAAGTTCAAGGCACGCACGGAAACGCTGGGGGATATGCATCGTCTCGCGGTTCTCAGGGTACCTCTCAGTTATCTTCGGGGTCACGAATTCCTTGGCTGTGACCTGCATGCCTTTCAAGAGGCTTGTGACGCCGCCGGCCAAAGAGGTGAAATAGTCTTTTACGCTACCCATTTTTTTCTGCTTTGAGGATATGTCTGTTATTATTTGTTTTTTATCTGTCTGTCACCATCCCGCCGGGGGCGGTACGGCTGTTTGTTCTCTCGTTTACTTTGCCTGTCCTCCTATGATGTCAAGAAGTTCAGTCGTGATCGCCTCCTGACGCAGCTTGTTGTACTCGAGGTTAAGCTGTTCCTGAAGCTTTTTCGCATTGTCGTTGGCACTCTGCATCGCCATCACGCGTGCAGCCTGCTCCGAAGCACGGTTCTCGGTGAAGATGTCCTCCACCACCGAGTGCAGATACATCGGCAGTCCGCGATGTACCACCGTCTCGGCATCCGGCTCGATTATGTAAGGCACATCTTTCCGGAGCCCCTCGCCGCTGAAATTGCTCCTGTCGATAGGCAGAAGCGTCATGCGTTCAGGTCTCTGGCGGCTCGCGCTCTGGTAGTTCATATACATTGCCTCGATGCGGTCCGTTTCACCCGAAGTGAAGCTCTCCGCCAGCTCATGCACATACCGTCCGACCGTCTCCCCTTCGCTCTTCGAAGTCACGTCGGCAGGAGCCGCCACAACCTCCGCGCGCTCCCCTGCCATGCGTCGGCATGCCTTGCATATCTTAGTCCCCACTGCCACAATCTTGATTGCGACACCGGGATACTGCTCTTTGAGCGCGTCAAGATCCTCCACCACACGCTTGGCAAGATTCACATTGTACGCTCCGCATAGTCCGTCGTCACTGCCCCACACGACAAGTGTCAGCCGCTTCACCTCACGCTGTTCGAGAAGCGGAGAGCTGAAAGTCGCGTCCGACGACAGCATCGACGATATGATCGTTTCCACCTGCTGGCGATAAGGCTTCAGACGACGCAGCGCACCCTCGGCCTTATGCATCTTGGCCGAAGATATCATCTTCATCGCCCCGGTGATCTTTTCCGAGGATGCTACCGACCCTATACGGCTCTTGAGTTCTCTCAGAGTTGCCATTGACTATTGGTGGAATGATTGATTCTTCTCTTTATTACTTTCTCTGAATTTCTGCGGTTCAGTTATACTTGGCCGCAACCTCTTGGGCTGCCTCGGTGATCTTCTGCGAGATCTCGTCGGTCAGCACACGCTTCTCTCTGATAGCGTCAAGCACATCGGCCTGATACTTCGCGTGAAGCAGCTGTATGAGCGACTTCTCGAAATCTGCCACCTGATCCACAGGCACATTGGTGAGCAAGCCGTTTACCCCGCAGAATATCACACACACCTCCTCCTCGACTGCAATAGGTGAGTACTGAGGCTGTATGAGCAGACGCTCGTTCTTTCGGCCGCGGTCAATCACGCGGGCGGTCACTGCGTCGATGTCACCGCCGAACTTGGTGAAGCTCTCCAGCTCACGGAACTGAGCCTGGTCGATCTTCAGCGTGCCGGCAACTTTCTTCATCGCCTTGATCTGAGCGTTACCGCCCACACGCGACACCGAGATACCCACGTTGATAGCCGGGCGTATGCCGCGGTTAAACAATGCGGTTTCAAGATATATCTGGCCGTCGGTGATCGAGATTACGTTAGTCGGGATGTAAGCCGAGACGTCACCGGCCTGAGTCTCGATGATAGGTAGAGCCGTCAGCGATCCGCCACCCTTCACGATAGGCTTGAGCACCTCGGGCAGGTCGTTCATGTTCGATGCCACCTCCTGATTGTCGATGATCTTGGCAGCGCGCTCGAGCAGACGTGAATGCAGATAGAAAATATCACCGGGATATGCCTCACGACCCGAAGGACGCTTCAGAATAAGCGAGATCTCACGGTAAGCCACAGCCTG
>CAYSKE010000139.1:0-5803 GCA_964431465.1 uncultured Muribaculaceae bacterium
TACATCTCAATGACGATCCAGCTCACCGTTTGTTACATCAAATTACAAAAAAAATTTCATCCCACCCAATTTTTTTTCAAGAGCAGTGACGCACCACGGTGCAATGCTGTTCAGATAGGTATGCTTTTACCTCAAGAGTAGGGACGCACGGCTCGTGCGTCCTCCTGATTATCAGCGTGCAACGCACGCGGAGTTCTCCGGGCCCTCCGAGTCCTCCGAGTTCTCTGAGTCCTCCCCACCCTCCCCATTAAAAATAACAAAACCGCGCCCCTCTCTAAACCGAGGGACGCGGCAATGATTATCAATAACTCTTTTTAGAACTTCACACCGAGCGTCACGACGATATTATTGTCATGCTGAGCGAGTTTCGCTGTCGGTATGTCGGGACTGTTGCCCCATGCGGTGAAGGGGTGGAACGCCGACTGACGGTAGCGGTGCACGTAGGCGAGATCGGCATAAAAAGCCTTGTAGCGGTAGCCGAGACCAAACGTGCCATACTGTGTCGTGCTGTCGAGCGTGTAGGAGGGATCGGTTCCCGAAGTCTCCACAACTATATTCTGATTCTCGGCATCGGCCTTCACATTGCTGTCCTGATAGCTGTAGCCGGCACGCACGCTGAACTGCGGTGTCACGCGCAACTCTGCACCTAAGCGGTAGGTGTTCGACGCCTTGAAATAATTTTTGATATTCTCGTTCACATAATCATAGTTATAGCCGTTGCGGTCAGAGAGCGACATATTGCCGTAAGCGTCACGCTGATAGTCAAAGCTCAGTATTCCGCGGCCTCCGATCACACCTGCCACACTCGCGATCATCTTCCACGGCGAGCGCATCTTGTAGTCGAAGTATGCCACATCCGTGTCGGTCGAGTTATCATAGCCCGACTCGTATGAGTAATCGGCGATAGCGTCATAGCTCTGGGTGAGCGAGTAGTAGGTGGGAGTGTGCACGGCGAGACCGAAACGTATCTCATCCACAGGCTTCACGATCACGCCCGCCTTGAAGTTCACGCCGTTGCCGGTGATGCGCTTGAAGTTGTCGAGACCGAAGTAGCCGTTGCCCGTCTGAGTGCCGTTGGCAGCAGCATTCGGTATGCGGGCTCCCTGAATCTCCTCGTCATAGTAGACCTGACGCGAGTATCTGATATCGCTTATGCCGATGCCAATACCCCAGTACACCGTGTTCACGAAGTTACCGCCGAAATTCACGTTATACTCGTCGATCGAGCCGCGCTCCCTCACCGTAAACTGCGAGTTACCCGTCGACCCGTTCTGAAACAGGCCGTTGTATTGGGTGCTTGTCGGCGTCTGCGGGTTGATCATATAAGCGTTGTACGACAGGATACTCAACCAGTCGGGAAAGACACCGTTCACACCCTGATATGGATTCTGGGCATCGCTCACGAGCAGATCGCCCGGAGCTACACCGTCGGTGAAACTTGCCACGTAATTTGAAAGCGACGTGGGCAACGAAGCGAAGCTGCCGTGATAATCGCGGTCAAACGACGCGGTGCGCGAGTAGGTAGCGCCCCAAGTGAACACAGGCATCAGTTCGCTTCCCGTGAAAGCCGAACCTACATAACCGAAGTTATTGCAGTGCACGTGTGTGTTGTTGTCCTTGAAGCTCCCTTGAGTGGTCATCGACTGTATGTCGAAATCCACCGTTACACCGATCTCCGACGAGCGGTAGACACCGATACCCGCAGGATTCTGATTGAGTGTCGACAGGTCACCGCCAAGAGCGCCGAAGGCTCCCGCCATCGACATGAAGCGGGCGGTTCCTCTCAGGTCACCCTGTGAAAGACTGTAGGCATCGATAGCACTCTGCGCCGATACCGAGATCATCCCTCCCACACAGGCTGCGATTGCAAGCGAGGTTGTTCTTTTCATAGTGTGTGTTGAGTCGTGTTCTGAGTTTTTTAATTGGTTACATCCTTTCAGCGACGTCCGCCACGGCTACCGCCGCCACCGGCACCTCCGCCGAAGCTGCCACCGCGTGAACCACCTCCAAATCCGCTGCCGCTGCCGAAGCTGCTGCCGCTTCTTGTGCCCAGACCGCTGTTACGGTTGCTGTTGTTGTTGGTGTTCGGGCGGTAGTTATTGTTTGTTCCGCTGTTGCGCGACGGCACGCGGTTGTTGTTGATCACATTGGCACCGGGGCGCTGACCCGGACGGGCATTGTTGTTGATGGTACCGGAGCTCTGCGGAGCGCGACTTGCCGGAACGCTGTTGCTCAGGCGCGTGCCCAGACCGCGGCGTGTACCCACGCCACCGGTGTTGCCGATGTTGCCGTTACGCACACCGTTGGCACCATGCACTGCCATTGCACCGGGCGATGTCGGGCGTACGGGGCGTCCAAAACCGCCACCCCAGCCCCACGACGGACCGGCCCATGCAGGACCCCAGCCGCCCCAGCCGGGTCCCCAACCCCAGTTCCACGAGGCTCCCCAGCCCCAACCGGGACCCCAGCCCCAGCTGCCGGCCCAGTAAGGATCCCAGCCCCAGTTCCATCCCCAGCTCCACGACGGGCCCCAGCCCCAGCTCGGTCCCCATGTCCAGCTTGCCCATGAGGGTCCCCAGAAACCCGACCATCTGTTAGGCCACGACCACCCCCACGGAGTGCTGTCGAGATAGAGATTGATCTGGGTGATATTTGAAGCCGTGTTCTGAAGCTCCTGCTCGTCATTGTAATAGAGATATTGCAGATCAGCGTCAGAGCTTCCCTCCACTATATCGGGATTATGGAAGCGCTCGATGCGGCGCGTGTATGCGAAATCGCCGTTAAGCAGGCTGTCAGTTGTCAGCGAGCTTTGGGCGTAGCGGTTGCTTGCGCTCGGGCCGCGGCGGTTGTACTCATCCACGTCGCGCGATAGGTCGCCCGTCACCTGATAGGTATCGGCACCCGGAAAATCATGGCTCTGATTATGCACATAGTTGGCCGCAGCCTTTGCCTCGGCAGCCTTCTTGGCATTCTCGACCTTCTCTTTCTTTGCTTTGGAAGCATTGAAGTATATGTCGTCGTCGTAATAACCCTGAGCCTGAATGTGCAGACAAGCCATCAGACCCATGGACACTGCGATAAAAAACAATTTTCGGTTCATGTCACTACTTTTTTGTTGAGAGATTGTTTGTTATATCCTTTAGACTGCGCGAAGTGCCGAAAGTTTAACCATTCCCCTCCCGGCACACACCACCGTCAGTCTACAAATATAACGTTTTTCAAACGCCATTTGTGTAGAATTTGGCCAATTTAGACTAAAAAAAAGTTATCGAGGCTACAAATAACTGATTTTTAGGCTCAAAAAAAAATCGTCACACTTCACATGGAGGCGGTATGATATGGTTATGTGAGTGGCACACGCTCACCTTCCTGTCGACAATCAGATGCCGGTTGGCCATCTGCGAGATCCCCGACAGCTCATGCGACACAAGCACGATCGTGGTGCGCTCCGCCAGCCGTGCAAGCAGCTCATACGTCTCATCCACAAAATGCCGGTCGAGATAACTCAGCGGCTCATCAAGCATCAGCACGTCGGGGCGGCTTATGATAGCTCGCCCGAGCAGAGTGCGCTGCAGCTGTCCCCCCGAGATCTCCCCTATCGGTGCCTCCCGCCGGTCGAGCATCTGTATCTCTTCAAGAGTCTCCTCCACCCGTCGGCGACGCTCATCGCGACTCAAGCCTTTCACGTTCAGCAGCCCGGTAGCCACAACCTCCTCCACCGTGATCGGAAACTTTGAATCGATCAGATTCTTCTGCGGCAGATACCCGATGTTGAGCCGCGATATAGGCTCACCGTCATCCCCGATATAGACCACATCACCGCTCGTCGGGGTTATCAGCTTGAGCATCAACCGCAGCAGAGTCGTCTTGCCACCGCCGTTAGGGCCCGTCACAGCGATGAAATCCCCCCGGTCGACGCTGAAATTCACATCGTCAAGTATCACGCGCCCCTCGCGCTTCAACCCCACGTTTCTTACTTCAATTATTGGTGAAGGCATCATACAGCTTTTGCATTTCATCCTCCCACTCCCGGTTCATCGGATTGATATTCACCACCTTTATTCCGGTTCCCTTCAGCAGTTCCGATGCCTTGCTCGAGTCAAACTCCTGCTGAAAGAAGTACACCCGGCAGTCATCGGCACCAGTATTTTTCAGACTTGCGGCAAGCGACTTCACCGAACTCTCCTTACCCGCGTCAACCAGCGACACCTGCTTAAGACCGTAATCACGCGCGAAATACGACAGCGACGGGTGCCACACCGCAAACGAGCGCGGAGCATCTTCACTCTCAAACGCCCGCTTGAAGCAAGCATCCACCGAGTCGAGCCGCGCATCGAGCCGCGCATAATTGGCGCGGTACACATCCTCATTGGCCGGGTCAGCCTCTATCAGGGCATTCAGCGTGTTCAGAGCTATCACCTTTGCATTCACCACGCTGCTCCACATGTGCGGGTCAGCCTCCCCCTCGCCATGCCTCTCCCCCTCGTGACCGTGGTCATGGCCATGCGTGTCATACAGTGCCTCCACCCCGTCGGTCACCGTCACCACCTTGAGATCCTTCCGGTTACTTTTGAGCCTGTCGGTTATAGCCTTTTCAAAAGCAAACACCCCCACCGGCATATACACCAGAGCATTCTCCAGATCCATAAACTGCTTCATCGACGGCTCAAACGACTCAGGGTCGGCCGTGCCGCCAAGCAGACACACCGTCGTCACCCGGTCACCCGCGATATTCTCTACAAAGAATTGCTGTGGCGGGATGCTCACAGCCACCACCCTACGCCCCTTTTCTCCACGGCGCCGCGATCCGTCGCAGGCTGCCATTATCATCGACAGGCAGCCCAGCGCCACAGCCCCCAGTATCAAATTCTTTATGATCATATCACAAAGTTACCATTTATTGCCGCTTCATTCAAAAAAATAGTTGCATATTTGTTGAAGTGATTTGAACCTATGATCGACAAACAACGCGACAGGCTACTCCGCAACTTCGGCGCATGGCTCACAGCCGAGAAAGGCATGGCCGACAACACCCACACTGCCTACGCCTCCGACGTCACCAAACTCATCCAGTTTCTCGACGACCGGCAGCGCGAGGTCACAGCTACCACACCGGCCGACCTCCATGAATTTATCGCAGCCATGCACGACCTCGGCATCTCGGCACGCACTCAGGCACGCATCATCTCATCGCTGCGCGCCTTCTTCACATTCCTCAAAATCGAAGGGCGCGCCATCTCCAATCCCGCCGCGCTCCTCGAGATGCCCCACATCGGCGAACATCTCCCCGAGATACTCACCCTTCAGGAGATCGACGCCATGATAGCCGCATGCGACACCACCGACATCCTCGGACGCCGCAACGCAGCCATCATCGAGCTCCTCTACAGTTGCGGCCTTCGCGTTTCAGAGCTCGTCAACCTCCCCCTCTCAGCCATCTATCTCGACGAAGAATTTTTACTCATTCAGGGCAAAGGAAGCAAGCAGCGCTTCGTCCCCATGAGCCCTTCTGCAAAAAAAGCCATTGTCAACTGGATCAATCTCGACCGCGGCACACTCATCACCGGCCCCAAAGACCCCGGCACCCTCTTCCTCAACCGCCGCGGCCAGCCCCTTACCCGCGTCATGATCTTCTACATCGTCCGGCAGCTCGCATTGCAGGCAGGCGTAGTCAAGAAAATCTCGCCGCACACCCTGCGCCACTCCTTCGCCACCCATCTCCTCGAAGGCGGTGCCCCCCTCAATGCCATACAAATGATGCTCGGCCACACCTCCATCGCAACAACCGAAATCTACCTCCACA
>CAYSKE010000140.1:0-5784 GCA_964431465.1 uncultured Muribaculaceae bacterium
TCATCGGCACGGGGAGAGCGTAGCTGTTGCAGCCGCCGATGTATTTGTAGAGGGGCATGTCGAGATACTCGGCAGCAGCCTTTGCCACGGCGAGCGAAACGCCGAGGATGGCGTTGGCGCCGAGGTTGCTCTTTGTGTCGGTGCCGTCGAGGGCGAGCATCTTCTCGTCGATTGCGATCTGGTCGAGTGCGCTCATGCCTTTGAGGGCTTCAGCGATGGGGCCGTTGACGTTGGCTACAGCCTTCTGAACGCCCTTGCCCATGTAGCGGCTCTTGTCGCCGTCACGGAGCTCGAGAGCCTCGTTGACACCGGTTGATGCACCCGAGGGTACAGATGCGCGGCCGCGTACGCCCGACTCAAGGATAACGTCCACTTCTACAGTGGGATTGCCGCGCGAGTCAAGTACCTCGCGGCCGATGATCTTCTCAATCTTCATAACTTCGATAAGCTATATAGTTTGTGTGAATTGATTCTATTGCCAAAGATAATGCTTTTTTGTCAAATTAACGGTGAAAAAATGGGGTGAGGCACCGGAATGTGACTAAAAACGGTAAAAAATCAGTAGCCTGTAATCACTTTCACGCGCAGGGGGTCGGCTCCGGCTTCGACGGCTGCACGCGCGTCGGCCTCGGCGTCCTTCTCGCGGTAGCGTCGACGGTTGAGCAGGGAGCGCGCCACGAGCAGGTCGGGGTCGGCGGGGGCGAGCTCGAGCCCCTTGGCGATGTCGTCGGCAGCTTCGCCGAGATCGTCGACGCGGATGTTGCAGATGGCCCGGGCGGCATAGAGCTCGGGCGATGGCTCGTTGCGCAGCAGGCGCGTGTAGTAGGGGATGGCTTCGCCGGGGCGGCCGTTCGACTCAAGGTAGAGGGCGCGGGTGAGGATGACCTGCACGTTGTCGGGCTCAAGCTCCTCGGCCTTGGCTATCGAGGCTTCGGCGCCTTTGAAGTCGCCGCCGCGCAGCTGGAGGAATCCAAGCTGGAGCCAAGGCTCAAAGAGGGTGGAGTCGAGCTGCGTGACGAGCTGATAGTCGGCAAACGCGCGGGTGTTGTCGCCGATGGCGTTGAGCACGCGGGCGCGGTTGGTGAGCACGGTGACCGAGGCGGGTGCCATGGCGTGGGCGGCGTTGAGTGCGGCCAGAGCTGCCGAGTCCTGCCCGAGATAGTAGTGGAGCATGCCGGCGTTGGAGAGGAGCAGGACGTTGGATGGGTTGGAGGGCTCGAGGTGCATGGCGCTGTCGAGCAGATGCAGGGCTTTTCCCCAATCCTGCCCGGCTATGGCGGAGTCGGCTTGCTCGACGGCGCGCATGTAGGGGGTGTCGCCCGAGGGGATGCTGTCGGGGGCGGGAGTGGACTGAGCCGATGCTATGGCGGGCAGGATGAGCGTGAGGAGAAAGAGTAATTTTTTCATAGTGAGGTTTTCTGAGCGGGTTATCATCATCGTCCGCCCGATGCGCGGCGATAGAGGAATATGGCGATGATGGTGTAGATGATATTGGGTATCCACATTGCCACGAGGGGGGATGTGAGCCCCGATACGGCGAAGGTGGATGTCATGGTCATGAACAGGATGTAGCTGAAGCTGAGTGCCAGCCCGATGCCGATGTTGAGCCCCATGCCTCCGCGCACTTTCTGCGAGGAAAGCGACATGCCGATGAGCGTGAGGATAAATGCCGCGCCGATCATGGCGTAGCGCCGCTGATACTCGATCTCAAAGGATTTGATGTTGGCGACGCCGCGCTCTTTCTGGCGCTGGATGTAGTCGTCGAGCTGCGGGGTGGTGAGTGTCTCGCAGTCGTTTTCTGAGATGAGGAAGTCGCGTGGCTCGAAGCGTATGATGGTGTCGAGGGAGTTGCCTGAGCGTATGATCTCGCGTCCGTCGACAAAATCGCGTATCATGTAGTCGCGCACGGTCCAGTTGTAGAGCGTGTCCCACTTGATGCTCTGCGAAGTGAGTCGCGATGTGAGCTGCTTGTCGTCGAACGACTCGAGCGAGAATTTGTAGCCTGTGCGCATGTGGTTGTCGTAGCGGGTCATGTAGGCTATCTGCCCCGGTGCGACCTGAATCATGATGTTGTTGCCGTAGTCGACGCGCTTGTTTTTCACATAGGTGTTGGTGTATTCAAAGCGCTTGATGTTGGCCGGCGGGATGATGTAGGAGCCGAGGATAAACGACACGAGGGCTATGACGGCTGCCGAGGCCATGTAGGGGCGCAGCAGGCGGCGGTAGCTCACTCCCGACGACAGCATGGCGATGATCTCGGAGTTGCCGGCGAGCTTCGAGGTGAAGAAAATTACGGCGATGAAGGTGAAAAGCGGGCTGAACTGGTTGGCGAAGTAGGGGAGGAAGTTCATGAAGTAGTCGAACACCGTGGCCTTGAGCGGCGCCTTGAGGAAGGCGTCGAGCTTCTCGTTGATGTCGAACACGATCGTGATGGCAAGGATCAAGGCGAGCGCAAACACAAAGGTGCCGAGAAACTGCCCCATGATGTAGCGGTCGAGTATCTTGAAGCGGCTGAGGGCCGTGCGGAGCCACCCGGCCACCTTGCGGCTTCCGGGTATCTTCTTTGCGATGCGGGCTATGCCGGTGCCCAACTTGCTGAACTTTGCCATTTGCGCGGGAGCTTGCTGATGTGGTTTCTTTTCTACAGGCGGCGGGTGAGGCGGGGCACCATCGCCTCTTTCCACGACTTGAAGTCGCCGGCGAGCACATGGGCGCGCGCCTCGCGGGTGAGCCAGAGGTAGAATGCCAGATTGTGGATTGAAGCGATCTGCAGACCGAGCAGCTCGCCCGACACCATGAGGTGACGCAGATAGGCGCGCGAATAGATGCGGTCGACTTCGCTCGCGCCGTCGGCCTCGATGGGGGAGTAGTCGTCGGCCCACTTGCGGTTGCGCATGTTCATGATGCCGTCTTTGGTGAAAAGCATGCCGTTGCGGCCGTTGCGGGTGGGCATCACGCAGTCCATCATGTCGACGCCGCGGTCTATCGCCTCGAGGATGTTGACCGGCGTCCCCACTCCCATCAGGTAGCGCGGGCGGTCGGCGGGGAGCACGTCGTTGACGACCTCGATCATCTCATACATCACTTCGGCCGGCTCACCCACGGCGAGCCCCCCGATGGCGTTGCCGTCGGCACCGAGAGCGGCCACCTCCTCGGCTGCCTGCCTGCGCAGGTCAGGGTAGGTGCATCCCTGCACGATGGGGAAGAACGTCTGGCGGTAGCCGTAGAGCCCTTCGGTGGAGCGGTAGCGGTCCCATCCGCGGTGAAGCCAGCGCATGGTCATGTCGAGCGACTTCTTGGCGTAGCTCTTGTCGGCTGTGCCGGGCGTGCACTCGTCGAGCGCCATCATTATGTCGGCACCGATGACGCGCTGTATGTCCACCGTCCCCTCGGGGGTGAAGAGGTGTTTCGATCCGTCGAGATGACTGCGGAATTCCACCCCCTCCTCCTTGAGCTTGCGGGTGGATGCGAGCGAAAACACCTGAAAGCCGCCGCTGTCGGTCAGTATGGGCTTCTCCCAGCTGTTGAACCGGTGCAGCCCGCCGGCTCCCCGCAGTATGTCGAGCCCCGGCCGCAGATATAGATGATAGGTGTTGCCGAGGATGATCTGCGCCTTGATGTCGTCGCGGAGCTCGCTCATGTGCACTCCCTTCACCGAGCCTACGGTGCCCACCGGCATGAAGACCGGGGTGAGTATCTTGCCGTGATCGGTGGTTATTTCTCCCGCTCTTGCGTGGGAGCCGGGTGCTGTTGCCTGTAGCTTGAAATCCATGAGTGAGTGTCGCGTGTTGATAATTGTCTTACAAATTTAACGTATTTATCCCCTTTAATCGCAATATTCGCGCCTTTTTGTGTATATTTGCATTTACAGCGGTCGGTTGCCTCATGAGGGTGCGCGATGCTGCTGAGGTAAGCAAATTTTTATTAACCAACGATATATGGAAATTACAGGCAAAATCATACAGGTGCTGCCTCCTGTTTCGGGCACAAGCAAGGCCGGAAACACATGGAAAAAACGTGAATATGTGCTGGAGACTCAGGAGACCTATCCCAAAAAGGTGTTCTTTGACTTCTTCGGTGACCGTGCCGACCAGTATCCTCTCGAAGGTGGCCAGACAATCAAGCTGAGCTTCGACATCGAGAGCCGCGAGTACAATGGCCGCTGGTACACCAGCATACGCGGCTGGAAAGCCGAGCATCTCGACGGTGCCGCTCCCGCCTCGCAGCCCATGGACGCCGCATATCCTCCCGTCGACTTCCCCCCGGCTCCGGTGGGTGAGCCCTCGGCTTCAGGCTCCGACGACCTCCCCTTCTGATTCACGACCACATTCAAAGAGTTATCAAAGGCACTGGCCGAGGTCGCATTCACGATCCCCACGGCGGTGCCTTTGCTGTAGACAGAGACACAGAGAGTGGATTATAATTTAGTCATACGCAACACCGGAAGCCGCTACGTGGTGCTCACCCCCGACGGGCGCGAGATCTCCTGCGCCGCAAAGGGCAATTTCCGCATACGCGGCCTCCGCACGACCAATCCCGTGGCCGTGGGGGATCATGTGGATATAAAACTCGGCAACACCCCCGGCGAGGCTTTTATCACAAATATCCATCCCCGCACAAATTATATAATACGCCGGGCAAGCAATCTCTCCAAGGAGTCGCACATCCTTGCCGCCAACATCGATCAGGCGCTCCTTGTGGTCACGCTGTTTCACCCCGTCACCTCCACGACCTTTATCGACCGCTTTCTTGCCACTGCCGAAGCCTATGGCGTGCGTGCGGTTATAGCCGTCAACAAGACCGATCTGATCGAGGCCGGCACCGACGAGCAGGAGTATCTGGAGGCTTTCAGCTATCTCTACCGCTCGATAGGCTATGAGGTGATCGACCTCTCGGCGCGCACGGGAGCAGGCGTGCCGCAGCTGCGCGAAATCCTCAGCGGCAAGATCACGCTCCTCTCCGGCAACTCGGGAGTGGGAAAGAGCACACTTATCAACGAGCTCATACCGGGTCTCGACCTGCGCACGGGCCACATTTCCGACATCCACGGCACCGGCATGCACACCACCACATTCTCCGAGATGTTTCCCCTCCCCGGCGGCGACGGATATGTCATCGACACTCCCGGCGTAAAGGGATTCGGCACCATCGACATGGATCCGCGCGAGGTGAGCCACTATTTCCCCGAGATTTTTGCCACGGGGCGCGACTGCCGCTTCGGCGACTGCACCCACACCGGCGAGCCGGGCTGTGCGGTGAAAGCAGCACTCGACGAGGCGCGCATAGCCCAGAGCCGCTATGCCTCCTATCTCTCGATTCTCGACGACGCTGCGGCCGGAGCCGCCGACAAATACCGCAAACCGTTTTGAACCGACCGCTCACCCTGCCACCCGTGCCGCTGCATTTGCGCCGCTCGCCCGACGGCACGCTGCGCGTGCTTGATCCGCTACGCCGCCGGTGGGTGGCTTTTACCCCCGAGGAGCGCGTGCGCCAGCATTTCGTGGCGTTTCTGGCCGGAGTGCTCGGCTATCCGGCGGGACGCATGGCCAATGAGGTCTCGCTCAGCCACAACGGGCGTCCGCGCCGGTGCGACACCGTGGTCTATGATGCCGCCGCCCGGCCTGTGGCCATAATAGAATACAAAGCCCCGTCGGTGTCGATCACCGACAAGACTTTCGATCAGATTATCCGCTATAATATGGTACTCGGCACGCGCTGGATCATAGTCAGCAACGGTGTGGATCACTATTGCTGCAAAGCCGATCCCTCAGAGCCGACGGGCTA
>CAYSKE010000141.1:0-5754 GCA_964431465.1 uncultured Muribaculaceae bacterium
GCCTTATATACGAGCCTCTGTCATCACTACCACTGATTTTATCGGGCCCATCATGACATTGTGCCTCGGCAAACGCGGAGAACTTGTCAAGCAAGAGTTCATATCGGGTAACCGCGTTGAGATTTTGTTTGACATGCCGCTGGGCGAGATTGTTATTGATTTTTATGACAAACTCAAAAGTATCTCAAAAGGATATGCATCTTTTGACTACCATCTCAACGGATTCAGAGAGTCGCGTCTTGTGAAATTGGATATACTGCTCAACGGTGAGCCTGTCGACGCATTGTCAACCCTGACGCACGCAGATAATGCAGTGGCTTTTGGTCGCAAGATGTGCGAGAAATTAAAAGAACTCATACCGCGTCAGCAGTTTGACATAGCAATACAAGCTGCCATAGGTGCGAAAATCATCGCGCGTGAAACCATCAAAGCCGTACGTAAAGATGTGACGGCAAAATGTTATGGCGGTGATATCTCGCGTAAACGCAAGCTCCTTGAGAAACAAAAGAAAGGTAAAAAAAGAATGAAACAAATCGGCTCGGTAGAGGTGCCCCAGAAAGCATTCCTCGCCGTGCTAAAACTCGATTAAACTATCACTATACATGGAACAGCTCGCTACCAAATACTCACCCGCAGAGGTTGAGAACAAATGGTACACTTATTGGACCGATCATAATCTTTTTGGCTCTGTGCCGGATGCCCGCACCCCTTACACTATTGTCATCCCGCCGCCAAACGTCACCGGAGTGCTCCATATGGGACACGCGCTCAACAATACAATCCAAGATATTCTCGTACGTCGCGCACGTATGGAGGGTTTCAACGCATTGTGGGTACCCGGTACGGATCATGCGTCGATTGCTACAGAGACAAAAGTGATAGCTAAACTCGAAAAAGAGGGTATCCGCAAAACCGATCTTACGCGTGAGCAATTTCTTGAGCATGCATGGGATTGGACACATACCCACGGCGGCATAATCCTGCAACAGCTCAAGCGACTGGGCGCATCGTGCGATTGGAACCGCACTGCTTTCACGATGGACGAATTGCGTTCTAAGAGCGTCATCAAAGTGTTCTGCGACTTGTATGACAAAGGCTTGATTTACCGTGGCCTGCGCATGGTCAACTGGGACCCGCAAAACCGAACGGCCATATCGGACGACGAGGTGAACTATGTAGACGAACACTCTAAGCTGTATTATCTCAAATACTATGTCGCCAATGACGACATGACAGGTGAGACAGGGGACGAAGCAGAGGTTGTGCATCGCGATGGAGACGGTCGTCGATACGCGGTCGTTGCAACCACACGTCCTGAGACTATCATGGGCGACACCGCAATGTGTATCAATCCAAAAGACCCCAAAAACACATGGCTCAAGGGTAAAAAAGTGATAGTGCCTTTGGTAGGCCGCGAGATACCTGTGATTGAAGACCGGTATGTTGACATTGAGTTTGGTACGGGATGTCTCAAAGTGACTCCTGCACATGACAAGAATGACAATATGCTCGGCAAAACACATGATCTTGACACTATCGACATCTTCAATGAAGATGGCACACTCAATGAAAATGGCGGCAAATATGCCGGCATGGATCGTTTTGAGGTGCGCAAGGCTATTGCCGCAGATCTTGAAGCCGCCGGCCTGATGGAACGAGTCGAAGATTATGAAAACAAAGTCGGCTACAGCGAGCGCACAAAGGTGGCGATCGAACCCCGCCTGTCATTGCAATGGTTTATCAACATGCGGCATTTTGCTGATATCTCGCTCGCTCCGGTGATGGACGACCTGATTAAATTTGTGCCCGAAAAATACAAGACGACTTATCGTCTGTGGCTCGAAAATATTCAGGATTGGTGCATCAGTCGTCAGCTTTGGTGGGGACATCGCATCCCGGCTTACTACTATGAGGACAGCAAGGGAGAGACGCATATCGTGGTCGCTCCTACACGAGAAGACGCACTTGCAAAAGCTCAGGCTGCGTGCGACCGTCAACTCACCGATGCCGATTTGCGTCAGGATGAGGATGCGCTCGACACATGGTTCTCGAGCTGGTTGTGGCCAATCACTTTGTTCAACGGCATTCTCAATCCCGGCAACGAAGAGATTCGCTACTATTATCCGACAGCAACACTCGTGACCGGTCCAGACATCATCTTCTTCTGGGTAGCACGCATGATCATGGCGGGCTACGAGTATGTGGGTGAGCGTCCGTTTGACAACGTTTACTTCACCGGCATCGTGCGCGACAAGATCGGCCGCAAGATGTCGAAGATGCTCGGCAACTCGCCCGATCCGCTGGAGCTGATAGCTCAATTCGGTGCCGACGGCGTGCGCATGGGTATGCTCATGGCCGCTCCTGCGGGCAACGACATCATGTTTGATGAAAAACTCTGCGAGAACGGCCGCAATTTCTGCAACAAGATATGGAACGCCTTTAGGCTGCTGCAGGGCTGGACGGTGTCGGAGAGCATCGCGCAGCCCGAGGAATCGCGTCAGGCCATAGAGTGGTTCAGGGCACGACTCGACGCCACGGTTGCCGAAATCGAGGATCTGTTCAGCAAGTTCCGCCTGTCGGAAGCTCTTATGGCGGTCTACAAACTGTTCTGGGACGAGTTCTCGTCGTGGTATCTCGAGATGGTGAAGCCCGCCTACGGCGAGCCGATCGATCACGCCACGATGAAGGCTACGATGGAGTTCTTCGACAGCCTGCTGCGTCTGCTGCATCCTTTCATGCCGTTTATCACCGAGGAGCTGTGGCAGCATCTCGCTGACCGCCGCGAGGGTGAGTCGATCATGTATGCCGACATGCCCCGCGCATCGGTAGCCGACAACGGCGCGCTGCTGCAGTCGATGGAGCGTGCCAAGGAGATCATCACGGCAGTGCGTGGCGTGCGCGCTTCCAAAAACCTTTCGCCGCGCGAGGCTTTGGGTCTCGCCGTGGTGGGTGAAGGTGAGGATGCGGTGCCGATGCTGAGCGTGGTGACCAAGCTCGCCAATCTCTCGGGCGTGACGTTCAACGCCACTAAAGACCCGGCTGCCGCATCGTTTATCATCGGCACGACAGAGTTCAACGTGCCACTCGAGGGTGCGGTCGACACCGAGGCCGAGCTTGCCAAACTACAGAAAGAGCTTGAATACCAGCAGGGATTCCTTGCCTCGGTAGAGAAGAAGCTCTCCAACGAGCGGTTCACTTCAAAAGCACCGCAGGCTGTGGTGGATGCCGAGCGACGCAAACAGGCCGACGCGCAGTCGAAAATCGCTTCGCTCCAAGCCTCGATAGCTGCCCTTTCCGCGAAATAAAATCCGACTAATATATTCATCCCATGCGCCTCACCACTTTTCTGGCTCTATTGTGCATGATGCTCCAGCACGCCGCCATGCACGCAATCGTGCCTGTCAACCTCATAAACTTCCACAATGAGGCTACCGACACCACGCGCATCACGCAGATGCTCATCGAGGCTGAGAAGATCAGCGACCCCAATGAGCGCATCATCACACTTGCCAGAAAATTTGAGGGGGTGCCTTATGTGGCGTCGACTCTCGAGAGCAACGACGGCGAGGAGCATCTGACAGTGAACCTCGACGAGCTTGACTGCACCACGTTTGTCGACATCGTGGCGGCTCTCGCCTACACCGCCGGGCAGCACCGCACATCGTGGCGCGACTTCACGGCCGCACTCGAGCGCATGCGCTACCGCGGCGGGGAGATGCAGGGCTATGCCTCGCGCCTCCATTATTTCAGCGACTGGGTGGTGGACAACACTTCGCGAGGCAACATCAAGGAGGTCACCAACCGTATGCCTATCTACAAGGATATGGTGAAGTCGATAAACTTCATGACGAAAAACCGCGACAAATATGCCGCACTCGCCGACTCGGCCACCTACGAGCAGCTGAAATCCTATGAGGTAGGCTACCGCAATCACCGCTATCCGGTGGTGGAGACCAACCGCCTCACTTCGCGCGAGACACGCGATGCGCTCAAGGATGGCGACATTGTGGCTATCGTGACCAAGCTGCCGGGACTCGACGTGGCGCATCTCGGTTTTATCGTCAAGGATGACAAGGGTATCCCCTATCTGCTCAACGCATCGTCGGCTCAGGGTAAGGTCGTGGTGGATCAGCTGCCGCTCATAGAGCGCCTGCGGCGCGACCGCTCGCTTCAGGGCATAAGAATCGTCCGGCTGACCGAATGACCGTCGGGGAGGTATACAGGAGTCTGCGCGACACGGCTGCCCAGACAACCGACAGCCATGAAGCCACGGCGATAGCCCGAAGCGTCATGGAGGCTGTGGCCGGGATGGAGCCGGTGGATCTTGTGACCCGCGGCAGCGAGGAGGTGATGCCGTCGACCGCCGCACGCATAGCCGGTATTGCCACACGCATAGCCAAAGGTGAGCCGGTGCAATACATACTCGGCGAGGCGTGGTTTCACGGCCTGAAACTGCATGTGGCGCCGGGAGTGCTCATCCCCCGCCCCGAGACGTCGCAACTCGTCGACATGCTCACCGACATGGCTGGTGACCGCACCGACCTTGACATAATCGACCTCGGCACCGGATCGGGCGCGATAGCCGTGGCACTCGCCCGCTCGCTGCGCTTCCCCAACATCACGGCTGTCGACATCAGCACCGCCGCACTTGCCATCGCCCGCAGAAATGCAACTGATCTCGGCGTGAAAATCACATTTGCAGAAGCCGATATGCTCAACAGCGAGTCGCTTCCACGCGGGCCGTGGGATATCGTGGTGAGCAATCCCCCCTACATCGCCCCTGCCGAGGCCGCCGACATGGAGCGGCGCGTACTCGACTATGAGCCGCATTTAGCATTGTTTGCCCCCGAGGGTGACCCGCTCTGTTTCTACCGCGCGGCCGCCCGATATGCCGCCTCGACACTGAAGCGCGACGGCATTCTGGCCTTTGAGATCAATCCCGATTATGCCGACGAGCTGAAGAAGATGCTCGGCAACGCGGGATTCAGCGATGTGGAATTGCGTCGCGATTTCTGCGGTCGCCTCCGTTTTGCAATAGCCCGCCTATGACCCCGCGACAAAAGAAACCGTTGTCGGCCGACAAGGCTCTCGAACGTCTCATGACCTTGTGCGTCAATGCCGAGCACTGCACCTATGAGATGCTTACGAAGCTTTCACGCTGGGGCATAGGGCAAGCCGACGCATCGCGCATCGTGGCGCGTCTGCGTCAGGAGAAATTTATCGACGACCGCCGTTTTGCCACCGCCTACGCAAACGACAAGGCGCGTTTCAACGCATGGGGTAGCCGCAAAATACGCCTCGGACTGATGCAGAAGCGCATAGCCACTGACGACATTGAGGCTGCACTCGCCGAAGTGAATCCCGACGATTTCCGCCAAGGACTGATGCAGACTCTGAGAGCCAAAATCCTGTCGATGGGTAGCGAGGAGGCTTCGACCTACGAGGGGCGCACAAAAATATTCCGGCACGCGGCCGCCCGCGGATTTGAGCCTGAAATGATAGCGCGCATGATGCGCGACCGTGGGCTTATGGAGGAGCTCGGCCGATGACACTCAACAATCTGCGCGAGACGCTGCTCGACCTGCTTTTCCCGGCACAATGCGTGGTGTGCGGGAGGACGCTGGTGTCGGGCGAACGGTATATGTGTCTGCACTGCGAGGCCACCCTCCCGCGCCTGTCGCTGCGGTCGGTGACCGACAACGAGATCCACCGCCGCCTCATGGCGAAAGACGCAGAGATCGACCGCGCGGTGTC